>PABE01000113.1 GCA_002702725.1 Porticoccaceae bacterium | reverse complement strand
CATTGATTTGTGAAATAGCGACAGAGAGTTCAATGCCTCGCGTTTGAGGGCGCTTGCCGGTCCTCATCTCGGCTATGATGGTCCATTGGTCCCCGATCTAATCCCCCATGCTTAGAATAACCATACTTTCCATTTCACTGCTGACGGTGTTTGCCAGCGCCGCGATCGCCCCGGCGCTCTCGGAAATTGCCGCGGCCTTTCCCCAGATCCCCGCGACGCAGATCAAGGCGCTGTTGACTGCCCCGGCACTGACCATGATGTTCATTGCCCCGACGGCAGGCTGGCTGAGTCATCGTTTTGGCACAAAGCGTCTCCTTCTGGTTGGCTTGTGTTTTTACATTGTCGGCGGGTTGGGGGGTGGCCTTGCTCCGACCTACTCTCTGCTCTTTGTGATGCGGTTAATTCTGGGGGTTGGCATCGGTATCCTGATGCCCATGTCATCGGGGCTGATTGCCGATTATTTCGAGGGCAGGGACCGCCTGCGGATGATGGGCTGGTCGTCATCGGTGACAAGCTTTTTCGGTATCTGCGCCAATATTCTCGTCGGCTATCTGACCCTGTTCAGTTGGCGTTTCGGTTTCGGTGTCTACAGTGTCGGGTTGGTTGTATTTCTGCTGGTGCTGGCCAATATCCCCGGTTCCCGGGAAACAGCCAGTGGCATGCATGTTCGAGCGCGGTTGCCGTTGCAGGTTTACCTGTGGGCGCTGGCGGTGTTTGTGCAACTCCTGGCGATCTATGCGGTGCCGGTCAATATCGCCCTGTTTATTTCCGAAAATGGCATCGGCGGGCCCCGTGAAACCGGGATCGCTATCTCGTGCCTGACCGGCGCCAGCTTCATTACCGGGTTTCTCGGTGTTCGCGTACGCGGTTGGCTTGGCCGGTATTTTGTCTTTGCGACCCTCATCATGGGAGCGCTGGGATACTGGCTTCTTCACAATGCGCACTCGCTACCGTCGACAATCTTGGCACTCCTGGCCATAGGTTTTGGCAACGGATTTCTGATGCCCTACCTGTTTTTCAGTGCTACATCTTCGGTGGCGGCGGGCGGTAGTGCAGTGGGTGCAGCGGGTATGGTCGGGACAGCGGCGTCCCTCGGCCAGTTCGCCACCCCGTTGTTGCTCGATGGTATTGCCCACACGCTGGGTGATACGTCGCCGAGTTTTGTTTTCTACTTTATGAGTATAACCATTGGCCTTGCCGCCCTCGGTGTACTTGCCTTCCGGCTGGTCCTGGACCGGTTTTGGCGGCCCTAGCAAAACGCCCCGCATTGGCGGGGCGTTTCAGTGTTCACGGAGCGGCGGGAGTATGATCCCTAAACCGGTCAGTCGTCGATTTCGGTGACGGTGATGGCCAGTTGGGGACAAGCAGCAGCACCTTCACGGGCGAGCTCTTCCATGCCTTCGGGCACAAGTTCGCTTTCAACATAGGCGATGCCGTTGTCATCCAGTTTGTAAACATCCGGACAAATTTCAGCGCAAAGGCCGTAGGCGCAGCACGCGTTTTTGTTAACGGAAACTTTGATTCGGGTAGAGTCGTTCACGATGCACCTCTAAGCATGTCAGGTAATGGGGATAGCGGGCGATAGTTGCCCCCTAAGCTGGGTTAATTGTCCCACAGAAAGTGATCGATGCCCACCTGGGCCTGATCCGGGAAAGAGGCGAAATTCTACACAAAAACGCCCAAATGTCCATGACGAGTTTGTGGGCAAACGCTGCTGTCGGGCTGGTGATCGTGCGGGTGCTGGTGGTCCTAGGGGTAGTGTCAGGTGGGTTGGCGCCTGCGATAAGCCGGTGAGTATGATAAAATCGCGGCGTTTTCAGAGTGCCCTTTCGTTCGTCGACAGGCCCGGCTGGCAAAGGCATTTGTGACCCTTTCACTGAAGTATATGCACGGAGATCCGGCATGTTTCGCTTATTGTCGCAAGGTTGCGATGACAGAAACGCTGCTCGCGTGCCCAAAAAGTCAACAGCGAGGTAAATAATGAAAGCATTGGTTCTGACAGCACCCGAGGGGCCCCAAAGCGCCGCGATTACTAACGTTGATCTGCCGCAGCCCGCAGCGGGCGAGGTTAGGGTTGCCCTCAAGGCAGCGGCCCTCAATCACCGTGAACTGTGGGTCAGTATTGGCCAGTACCCCGGGATGCAGCTGCCCTCCACCCTGGGTGCCGACGGGGCAGGGGTAGTCGACGCGGTAGGGGATGGCGTTGATGCTGCCATGGTTGGCCAGGAGGTGGTGCTCTATCCGGCGGCGAACTGGGGCGATAACCCCGACTATCCCGCGCCCGAGTTTGGATGCCTGGGTATGCCCTACCCCGGAACCCTGGCTGAGTATATTTGTGTTCCCGCCTCCGCTGTTGCGGGCAAGCCGTCGGGCCTGAGCTTTGAAGAGGCTGCGGCGGTGCCGTTGGCGGGGCTTACAGCCTGGCGCTGTCTGACGGTCAAGGCGAATGTCAAAGCCGGGGATAAGGTCCTGATTACCGGCATCGGCGGCGGTGTTGCGGTCGCGGCGCTGGCGTTTGCCGTTGCCATGGGTGCGGAGGTCTATGTCACCAGCGGCTCCCAGGAAAAAATTGACCAGGCGATGGCCATGGGGGCCAAGGGCGGTGTGCTCTACAGCGAAGAAAAATGGGGTAAACCCCTTGGAAAACTCTCCAGGGGTATCGATGTGGTGATCGATGGCGCACCTGCGGTTTCTTTCAGTCAGTACAGCCGCGTGCTCAACATGGGTGCCCGCGTCGTGATCTATGGGCCCACCGGTGGTCCGAAGTTTGAAGTGATTGCCCCCGAACTGTTTTTCCGTCATGCCTCTATCTACGGTTCAGCCATGGGCACCGAAGAGGATTTTCGGAACATGATGGCGTTTGTCGACAAACAAAATCTCAAACCTGTTATCGACAAGACTTTTTCCCTCGATCAGGCGGTCGAGGCGCTGCTCTATCTGAAGAACGAGCACGGCATGGGTAAAGTGGTCGTTACCATTTGAAGCAGGAGCGATTGATATGAGCTATGAACTTTTTGATATCAGCGGCAAAGTCGCCCTGATCACAGGCGGCGCGTCCGGCATGGGCCGTATGATAGCCGAGGGTCTGCTCAGGGCCGGTGCCAAGGTATATATTACGTCGCGCAAGCCTGCCGATGTCGAGGAAGCCGCCCGGGAAATGAGCGCCATTGGCCCTTGCGTGGGCATTGCCGCGGAAATGGATCCGCCGGAAGCGGTGGTTAAGCTGGCTGATGAAATCAAGTCCCGAGAGGAAAAGCTCGATATTCTGATCAACAATGCCGGGCGCACCTGGGGGGCTCCCCTCGAGGAATTCCCCGACAAGGCCTGGGCTCCCATTATGGCGGTGAACGTCCAGGGGCCTTTTACCCTGGTCCGGGAGTTATTGCCGCTGTTGAAGAAATCGGGTGAGGCATCGAAGGATAACCCGGCCCGGGTAATCAATATAGGCTCCCTGGCCGGAAAGGCAGTTGAGCCGCTACCGGCCTATTCCTATGTGTCCAGCAAAGCCGCGATTCATCATCTGTCACGGGTGCTGGCGTCCGAACTCGCCGGAGATAACATTACCGTGAACGCGGTGGTTCCGGGTTATTTCCCGACCAAGATGACCGCGCACATCCGCAAAGAGGAGGAAGCGAGCCAGGAGTTTATCGAGCGGGTGCCCCTTTCCCGGTTTGGTACCGCCGAGGATATTGTCGGCCTGTGTATTTTCCTGTCGTCCCGTGCCGGCGCCTATATGACCGGCGGCGAGCATGTGATTGATGGCGGTATATATGGCTGCCATTGATCTGTAAGCCAAGCGGCGGGGTTAGCCTCGCCATTTGATTTTCGAGCGCTCTGATCTCTCAGTCAAACGCATAATAAGGATCGCTGATGGATACGTTGTTTTCAGTCGAAGGACGGGTGGCACTGGTCACCGGCGGTACCAGTGGTATCGGTTATATGATCGCCAGGGGGCTGGTGGAGCGCGGAGCACGCACCTATATAGTCGGCCGCAATGCGGATACCTGTACAGCGGTGGCGACGGAACTCAGTGGATCCGGTGAGTGTTTACCACTGATCGGCGACCTTTCCACCCGTCAGGGCGTCGAGTCGGTGGCGCAGGCACTCCGCGAAAAAGAGTCCCAGCTTCACATTCTGGTGAATAACGCCGGGGCCATGTACGAGGCGCCACTGGACGAGTTCACCGAAGAGGGCTGGGACCAGGTTTTGGACCTCAATCTGAAGTCAGTGTTTTTTTTCACCCAGAAATTGTTGGCGATGCTGCGGGCCGGGGCTACTGCTCGGCACCCGAGCGCGGTGATTAATATCGGCTCAATGGGCGGAACCCGGGTCGGTCCCAAGGAAAACTACTCCTATCAGGCGTCAAAGGCGGGTCTTCATCACCTGACCGGATCCCTTGGCAAACGTCTTGGCCAGGAAAATATCACCGTCAACGCCATTGCCCCCGGCTTCTTTCTTTCCAGAATCACACAGATTCCGGATGATCAATTGCCGATGATTCTGAAGATGGTGCCACGCCATCGCCTCGGTCAGCCGGACGATATCGTCGGCGCAGTGGTCCACCTCGCCTCCCGCGCCGGTGGTTTTATTACCGGGGCCGTCATTCCCCTTGACGGTGGTATGACGCTGTAGCTGTCCTCATCCCTTGCGCTGCCGGAAGCCTGGGCGATATCGATCAGGCTTCCGCCTTTGCGTAACGATCAATCATCTGCCGGAATTCCTGAAGCAATTCTGACCAGCTGGCTTTCGTGTCAGCCTGTGTTCGATCGTCCACGGAGTCACAGACCACGTCCGCGACGGCTTCCAGAAGGGCGATGAAGTAGCGTATCGGGATGTCCAGATCCACATGCTGGGGAATGGTGTATTTGAAGACGATTTCCACTTCTTCCGGCGTCTCCAGATATTCCAGGTAGGCGTAGATCGCGTCCCTGACCATCTGGACTTTGAGCTCATCCTGGAATTGAGCGCCCTTGATGTTGAACAGGGATTCCGCTTCCGGGTACTGCAGAAAGAAGCGCCGGTAGACATGGGGGGTAATGTCGCCCAGGCTTTCCGCGGCGGACTCGAAAGAGTTAAGGATCAGATCGTTATTGATTGTCATTTTATGGGCTTTTGGTTGCTGCCTGTGGCGTCGGCAGGAGTCGCCACCAGTGTCCGCAGTCGCGGTCTGTCCATGACGGGCAGATGGCCGCCACCCTGTGCCAGGTGGCGGCGTCCACAGGGTTAGAGAAAGATTGCCAGATTGGGCATACCCAGTACTGCCTGATCCATGCGTACTTCCCGGCTTACCAGCTCAAAGGTTTCGCCCTTGCGACGAACGCGATCGTGACGTTCAGCGCTGAGGAGCTGATAGTCTTCCTGGTAGAACCGGTTGCGGGTCATCAGCAAGTAGCTGTTTACATCGTACTCGCCATCCACATCGGTTTCCCATACCGAGACGTTGGACACAAACCGGCGCACCCGGGAAGCAGGATCCTCGGACCATGCGGATTTGGTGTTGACCAGCCGATGCACACGCATGGAGATGGATTGAAAATCATCGTCCATGTGACCAATGGTTGTGGAAAACTCCTTGTCCCGGTCAACGCGCTCGCGGGTTTGCCGCACCGGCACGAAGTAGCGCAGATCCGGCGCGAGGATGTTTAGCCACTCCGCCAGGCGGTTGTGGTCCAGCAGGTAGGCGTCCAGATGCAGGAACTGCTGCACTTGATAGTGGGTGATGGAGTCCGTCGGCTTTGGGATATCAATCGGCGGAATCTCAAACGGAGCGATCTTTTCGGCTGTATTGTTCATCAGTTTTACCTCTTAAATTGGGTCGTCACGGTGTCATTGCGCAGCAATTACTTGGTCATCACCTCATGGTATTGCTGCCACCAGTGCCACTGGGCATCATCTTTCGAAAGCCCGGCGTAGACATTCGCCTTGTCGGGCCAGCCCTCGGGACGGTTTATCCCGCCAATGGCCTGGTATTTCAGTGTTTCCGTGCGACCCCAGCCGCCCCGGGCGGCGTCGGTCATGTGCGGCCAGGTGTCGGAGTCGTCCTGCTCGATCAGTCCGGAAGTGCCACCGGTTTGTACGGCCGCGGCCCGCATTGCCTGCTTGACTTCCTCAGGGGTGTCTCTTTCGGCAAAAAACCAGGTTACCCACTGGAATTTGTCCGGAGCTTTGGGGTTGATACTGTGGATGAGCAGACCGGAACCCAGGGTGCCGTCAGGCAGCGGTGCGTAGATGAAAAGGATATTCACGTTGGGGAACATGCCGCCAACCTGGGGAGGAGCGACGGATACAACGTGCAGCTGCTCGGGTGAAAGCCGCTGTTTCATTTCGTTGAACAGTTGGTCGGTGACAATGCCCGGAGGGGGCATTTTCTTCAGCCGTTCTTCGTCGCTGAGCTTATCGAAATCTTCGCTGCCGATCAGCATGCGGAAAGTGCTGGCCGCGGAAATGCAGCGCAAAGCGTTCCCTTTCTCGGCGACATTGATGCCGTTCATTACCGGCGCGAAGTCGTCGAGCGAATCACCGTCACCGCCGAAGTTGCCGATGTCGATCTGCGAGCGGTGCAGTGTCAGGGTGTGGAAACCGTCGCAGGCGGATTGTTCCCCGGCTGTTTTCCAGTTGGCGTTAATGGTCAGGCGCTGGGGCGGGCCCAGTACTTCCAGGCCGCCCTCGGTCTTGCCAAACAGGATGTCGTAGTAAAACTTCATGTCGCCGAGTTGCTCTTCAAGGGGTGCTGCATCCTGATCCCAGGTTGCGAAAATCAGCCCGTGGTAGAGCTGAACCCTGGCTTTTTTCAGGCCCAGTTTTTCCTTGGGATAGATTTCACCGTGCATCTTTTCCTTTTCAAGGGGTGCACCGACGAAGCTGCCGTCATTGCGGAACGCCCAGCCGTGGTAGATACATTTGTGGACAGCGGCATTGCCGGATTCGGCGGTACAAATATGCATACCCCGGTGAGGGCAAACGTTCAGGCTCACATGAACATCGCCCTTGCGGTCGCGGGCAACAATCACTTCGTCCTCTCCCATGTGACGAACCACATAGTCTCCGCTATTAGGGATTTCAGAAGTGTGGCCTAGGAAAAGCCAGACCTTGGTAAAAATTTTCTCCATCTCGATCTGGTAGAGTTCCGGATCGTACATGGTGCTCAGGGAAACCTCGCGGGTCTCCAGGTTGAATAGATCTTCGATTCTGGTTCCGTCCGACAGGACCGGGTTAACTTTTCTTAGCATGTCTAAATCCTCAGTGGCATTGCTTGACATAAGGACGGGATCGGGAGTGGTTAACCCATGGAATACCATCGGTATTCAACGCGACGCGTTGTTTGCCCCCTGACCTCACGAATCCCCTGGCGACGTTTAGTAACTGTCTTCTTACCCTTGGCTATGCTCGTTGAACAATATCTGTTCAATATGTTCAATCTGCATGTGGCCAATCTAGTCTTTCGGCCGTTCTCCTTCCTTGATCCAGATCAACAAAGGAAATTTTCGTCTGCCTGAGTATAGGTAGGGTCCCGCCTGTGGCCAGAGGTATTGGTGCTACCATGCCTGGACGCCCCTCGTTTTCAGTGTAGATTGGTGGTTAACAGTCTGATAATAAAGGAATAAAGTTTATTCTGTTCGCGTCTCGATGGCAGTGGCGCTACAGCTTGTCAAGCTGTCGGAGTGAATGCGGATCCTTTGCTTATATGATCTGGCGCAACTACCCGCGAATTTGTTTTTGTACAGATTAGACAAATCTTGCTCATTTTGTTCTTTGTTGCTAATTTCCAGTCCTAACCCGGTTTCAGGGCCCTGGCTCTTAGAGCGAGGTTTGCTGCCAGACGGGCATTGGAAAAGAAAAACTTGCCGACTTTCTATGCAGGAGATTGGAATGAAATACACTGACTATAACCACGAAGCCGAGAAAGAACTTATTGGCCGGGCCCGAGAGCTGCGCCCGTTGTTGCGTGAGCGTGCGCCTCAGTTTGACGCCAACCGTCGGATTTGTGATGACGTATTCAAGGAGCTGACCAACGCCGGGTTCTGGGAAATGGCCTCCCCCCGCCGTTGGGGCGGGTTGGGGACTTCCGCGACAGCCATGGCCCGGGTGGGTGCTGAGCTGGGTAAGGGGGACCCTTCTGTTGGCTGGGTATACACCGTTCTCCACGGCACTACCTGGGTTGCGAGCCTCGGGCCCGATGAATTGCAGGAGGAATTGTTTGGCGGCAATGCACATCCCACTATCTGCAACGCTGTAACCCCGCCGGGGGTGGCGCGGGTTGTGGAAGGCGGTTTCATTGTCAATGGCAAGTGGGCCTACTGTTCCGGTTGTCGCCACGCCGACTGGGGTGGTTTCGGCGTCAAGGCGCTCAATGATGAAGACGAGGTTGTCGGCAATGGTTACGTCTACATCCCGATGAGTGAAATGGAAATTGAAGACACCTGGCACATGGTGGGTATGAAGGGCACCGGATCCGAGACCTGTGTCGCCAAGGACATTTTCGTCCCCAAAAACCGGTTCTTCGACATTACCAAAGGCATTGGTGTCCACGGACCGGACAAGAAACACGTTGGCGAACCTTCTGACTACTGGCCCTTTATGCCGTTCCTGCGCGCCACCGCCCACGGTATGGTCGTTGGCGCCGCCGAAGCCATGCTGGAAATGGTTGTCGACGCCGCCCAGAGCCGCCCGATCGTTTATACGACCTACGATCGTCAGGCGGATTCAGCAGTGGTGCAGGGGGATATCGGTCGGATTGCGGCGAGCGTATCGGCCGCCAAGTTGCTGATGGAAAAAACCTGCGGGATTCTGGACAACGTCGGCATTACGCAGGTGCCAATGACCCCGGAGCAGCGGGCACTGAGTAAAGGGGAGGGTTCCTTTACCGTTGATCTACTGGGTAAGGCGGCCCATGACCTGATGTATATTGCCGGTTCAGGGGCGTTCGCGGAGAGCAAGGATATTTCGCGGTTCTGGCGCGACCTGAATGTCGGTGCGCGACACACGGCCAATCTGCCCTACGTCGGCTATGAAATCCTGGGCAAATCCATCATGGGTATCGAGCCCAACATTGCACCGGCAGACTTTATCTAGGCTGTTTGAAACAACGCAATGAACCCCGCCGGCTGGCGGGGTTTTTTTATACGCGCTACTGGGCTTGAACGTGCAGTCGGGTCAGTTTCAGTTGGGCGATTTTCCAGTCGCCTTCGACCTTGCGATAGCGCTCGTGGTAATGGCCATAGCCGTGTATGACCGTAACACTCGCTACCGGGGGCGGCGTTTCCGGCGGCCAGGAAACGACGTCCGACATGGCCCAGATTCCGGTGGCTTCGTTGTCGCTGACAAACTCGATCTCCGGAGCGTGAACCTGGTGAACGGTTATGGCTGGCCCGACGAACCGTTGTACCTGATCAGTCGCCTTGGCGCGGCCGGTGATCACGGGTTCGCCAATATCCGGGGTCACATCGTCGCTGCAGTCCATGACCAGGTCTTCGGTGAATAACTGGCGCCATTGGTCCCACTGCTTGGTATCCATCAACCGGCAGTAGCGTGCTTTGAGTTGCTGAATGGCTATACGGTCCGCCTGTCGCAGTTCCGGCATCGTTCCTCCTTTCATTATCGTTTTGTTGGCTTGATCAGTTCCTGGGCACCATGGCGTTGATATCTTCCGAGGCCCACAGGTATTCGGAGTAGTGACCCGTGGTTTTGCGAGTATCCAGGTACAGGAATTTCACGGGGCCGATTTCCGCCTCAATGGCAATGGGGTAGGTGGGGTTACCGACCTGGCGCCGGAACGCGTGCCAGTTCTCTTCGGGCCCGGTAATCATGTACGCCATGTGATGGATGACGATAGCAAAGTCGCTTGCAGGCAGAACCTGTCTGTACAGGTCTGCAGCACTGCCGCCGACGGGTTCGATCAGCTCGACCTGGAGCTCATCCACATAGGCGAGGGAAATTTTAAGGTCGAGAGTCTTTACCCCGGCGGGGGTATTTACCTCAAAGGCATTGTCGATATCGACATAGTCTCTGACGTTGTGGGTATCGGCGAATACCCGCTTGGCGCGGGCCATATCGTTGGTGATATAGCCGTGCTGGAAAAAATTGGCGAAGAGACGGGGGGGCATGGCTCGCTCCTGTCCGGGTTTCGGAAATCAGATTAGGAAGAAGCCATCCTGCCACAAAAAATGTCCATCGTACCCGCGTCTTGTTGTCCTGTAGGGACAAGGTTGACGGAAAGGTGACAAAGGTGGCGATTTGGGCCGGAGGCAGTGGGGTGCTCAGGCCTTACCAAGCCTAATGTCCATCCAGGTCATCATCGTGTTCCAGGACAGGGCATCTGTATCGGCATCAAAAGCCATGCCCTCGATACCGCTGTCATCCGCCTCTGGATTGGTGAAGCCGTGTTTTGCTCCCCCGTATACCATAATATCCCATCGGCAGCCGGCCCGATTCATCTCGTCTTCGAATGCACTTCGTTGCTCCCGGGGAATAAACGGATCCTGTGCGCCTGTCAGAACCAGAATCGGGCTGATAATACCCCTGCCAACATGGGGGCTCGGGGTCAGTTCGCCATGGAAGCAGACAATCCCTGCCAATTCTTCTCCGCTGCGGGCGATTTCCAACACACCGGTTCCGCCAAAACAGTACCCGACGGCGAATAGCCTGGACTGGTCTGCCAGGGGGTGTTGGCGGAGGGCGTCGACGGCAGATCGAATACGTTGTCGCCAGGCATTGATGTCTGATCGGGTCTGCTTGATCTGCTCCATCATTTCGGCCATATCGTCAAAAGTACGGCCGTTGCCATAGATATCCAGGACAAGGGCAATAAATCCGGACTCTGCGAACAGTCTCGCCCTGCGTTTGACGTGGTCCGTTGGGCCCGGCGCCTCCGGTGCCAGTATTACGCCCGGGCGGGTGCCGGCAATGGCGTCGTCGTAGGCCAGATAGCCCTGTAAAGCGGTTTCGTTATCGCGGTAGTGGAGAATATCGGTTACGGTCATGGGCAGCACCTTTATTGTTATGGGTTGCAAAAGCCTCTGCTACTTTACAGGAATATTCCCCGATATTTCATGGTTCAGGTGATCGACGTCCGGATGCGAAAAAGCCCCGGTTTTCCGGGGCTTTTCAGGTCAAACAGTAACCGCCTGAAGTCTATATCAGGCTTCCACTGGATGCCATTTGCCGTCCTTGTGGCTCTCGTAGGGAGAAGCGACTTCGATCAGGCAGCCGTGGGTGCTCTTGTGGGATACCCAGCCCCATTTCTGCCAGGTCATGTCGGGGTCGTTGTACGTCTTGCCGCCACCGGCAAGTTTGATCCCTTTTTCAGACAGTTTGGCCAGTGCGCCGGGGACATCCGGGGTCGTGAAGCACAGGTGATGGACGTGCTCGCCGACCTGCTCCAGACGGTCGCCCATGGGTGTGCCGGGGGATGGCTCGATAAACTGGATTTCAGTGCCGTGGTGGGAAACGAAGGTCGCCCAACGCATACCTGCGTCGTCACCGCTGGAGAACTCGTCGTATTTGACGATAGGGTCTTCCAGCTGGCCCGGATCCAGAACCTCGAGGATTTTGGTCCAGTCCTCAATGGCTTGTTCCAGGTTTTTTACTACCATGCAAACGTGTGCAAACGGACCGCTTGGCATAACACTCTCTCCTGATATCGGTTAATTCGTCAGGGCCGGCCCGGTTTCGGGCAGGCCTTGGGTGATGGATTATTTAGCGGGTACGTCGAGAATCGCGACGCCGCTGATGACGTCCCCCCGGCCTTCTACCCGGAGGCCAATCTCGCATGTTACCCGAACAGCGCCGTTGTTTTCCACCACATCGGTTACGGTGCCGTAGGTCTCGATGTCATCATCGGCGTAGACATTGTCGAGAAATCGGGAGTCGACGGTGTCGATCACCGCGGTCGGGAAGTTTTCCTGAAGCATGTTGATGATATAGGCCACATTTGTCGGACCCTGATTGATTTCCTTTTCCCCCAGCCCCTTTGCCTTGACCACCTCGGCGTCGAGGTGGATCGGGTTCGGATCGTGCAGGAAGACCGCCCAGGCCTTCATGGATTCGCGGCTGACACCCTTGAGGGTGAACGGTTTCAGCTGATCGCCGGTTTTCGGTGTGCTCATGCCAGCTCCCTCCGCGGCAGTACCCAGGAATTGACGGTGGTCAGAACCGGTGTCTTGTCCGGCAGTGTCAGGCGTAGTTCGTAGACCATCAGGTCCATAACACCGAGTTTGCGGCTCTTTTTGCGCACGATACTGGTGATTTCGCCTTCAACCAGATAGGGCTGATCGGTCATCAGCGGGCGGGAGAAAATGACCTTGCTGCCGGCCATCATGGGCCCGACTTCGACGTCGAAGTCGCAGATTTCGCAAACTCCGGCAACCGTCTGGCCCATGCCCACCTGGGTGGCAATATAATAGTAGATGGGATGTGCGGAACCATCACTGGCAACTTCGGCATTGACGGTTTCACACAGCGCCCGGTTTTCCTCGGCGCTAATGATGTAGGGCTCGCTGCCCGACAGTGAGGTACCGGCTACGTCCGGCGCTGGAGGGAAGTCCATAGGCTGTGTCCCCTGGGTGGATGTGGTTTTAAGCAAGAGTGAGATCCGGGCTGATGGTGGAGTGGATGGCCCCAGCCCCGGACCCTGTACAAAAAACAGCCTCCAACTGTGCAAATCGGAGGCTCGCTTTTCACCTATCTTTAGGTTGCCAAGGTCGGGGATGGTGTCACAGGCAAATGGCCTTTGCAATCCGCCGTGGATTTTATGCCTCCGCCACTGTCGTTAATCCAGGCATTCGCGCGCGAAACCTGCCGCGGGCTTGCATCGCGGTGCATTGGCGTTATCCTTAGCGCGCATTTCACAATAGGATAGGGACCTTAGCGTCGTTATGAAAATTTCCGTACTCGACCAATCTCCGGTAAAGCGGGGAGGGACGGCTGAACAGGCGTTGAAGGAAACGCTGGCACTGGCAAGGCTTGCCGACGAGCTCGGATACCACCGTTTTTGGGTCTCTGAGCACCACAGCACCGCTGCCTACGCAGGAAGTGCCCCTGAAGTGCTGGTTGCCGCCATAGGTGCTCAGACATCCCGCATCCGCATCGGTACGGGCGGCATCATGTTGCCCCACTACAGCACGTTCAAGGTGGCTGAGGTGGCCTCTTTGCTGGGAACCCTGTTTCCCGGGCGGGTCGATCTGGGTGTCGGAAGGGCGCCCGGGTCGGAAATGGCCACGGCCCGGGAGCTCGCCCACGGCGGGACCCCCCGTTTTCACCTGTTCCCGCAGCAGACAGAAGAGTTGATGGCGAAACTCGCGGATCATCGGTACCGACCCAAAATCACACCGCGACCTGAAACCAATCCGGATATCTGGATGCTGGGGACCAGCGTTGACAGCGCCAGGCTCGCGGCAAAACTGGGGCTGCCCTACAATTTCGCGTTGTTTATCAACCCTGACATGGATCAGGATATTTTGCGCGTTTATAAGGAATCCTTTCAGCCCTCCGCCTGGTTGGACAAGCCCTATGCGGGGCTGACGGTGAATGTCTACTGTGCCGATACCGAACAGAAAGCCCGGCAGCTGGCCAGGGCGCGGCAACTGTCCATGTTGCGGGTGGTAACCCGGCAGGGATTCAGTGGCATTGGGTCGATTGAGGAGTGCGAGCAGTACCCGTTCAGCGATGATGAATTGCACTATATTCAGCACCGCGGGCGCCTGGACGCGGTGGGCACGCCGGAGCAGGTCAGGGCGAGACTGGAGGATCTCGCCGAGCAGTTCGAGGCCGACGAGCTGATGACCGTAACCATCACCTATGACTTCGAAGATCGCCTGCAATCATACCGGCTTCTGGCCGAAGCACTGGAAATTAGTGGCTGAGAAGGCTACTATACCGACTCTCCCCTGGTAGATGTGGATTGTATCCGGTCATGCACTGTATAGATCCGCGAGCCAAGAGTTGCATAAATAAAGGTCATTCTGAGCACGGCAGATAGAGAAGAAAAGCTGCCGAGGACTTTAGATGTACGCTCCTGCTGGAGGGGGTTGTATCGGGACCCTGAAAAGCAGTGGGTCAAACGACGATAAAACACATGCCCTGTCGGGCATGATTTCTAGTGAATAATGAGGAACTCAATATGCGAAGCGGTAACCTGCCTGCTGGACAAGAAGAATACACCCTGGAAGATTTCAACCTGTCTCCCGAAAAACGCGCGGAAATCTGTGAAGGTCTGACCGAGCGCCAGACGTTTATGGTTAACCAGTGGATGAACATTCACGACGAACTGAACAAGGGTAACTTCAAGGCCCTGCGCGAATACTGCGATGTCGAGAATTTCACCTACGACAATCCGAACCGTCCCGACCTGGGCACCTTTGAAGAGTGGTCCACCTCCCCGGAAGGTCTGTACAACACCTTTCCGCCCTGTGTATACCGGACCCTGAAGGCCTGGGGCCGTGGCGACGATGAAATCTGCGTACTGTGCCACCACTACGGCAAGCAGGAAAAAGCCTACATGGGCGTTCCCGCCAAAGGGCAGGAAATCAATGTTACATGGTTCTCCTGGTTGAAGTTCAAAGGCGATAAAGTGGTTCATATCTACTCTATCTCCGATGTGCTGACCATGTTCATGGACATCGGCATCATCGATGCTCCGCAGCCGGTTGACCCTTACGAGAAGTAAGCAACTGCACTGTGGTGCCAGAAAAGCGCGGTATTTACCGCGCTTTTTTTTATGTTTCAGCCATCGATTTGGCCCAAGCTGTGCGGGCGTTGATTGCCGGTCACCAACGCGCTTTATGACAAGGCGGGTGGGCCGACGTCTTTCCGCGCTCTGAAAAATCTGGTCACTGGATCTGCTTCTATTGCGCGCAAGCGCTCTGCCATTGGAATGGAAGTCGGGCATCAGAACAGGCCCTAATGTCGCCGGCGAGGGCTGCGCCGGGATCCGCCATACCAATCTCCCTTTATCCCGTCACCGCTTTACTGGTTACCGGGTTCGGCTGCCGGCTTTTCCTCTGCGCTGAGAGACCTTTTTTGAACCGGGGCGTGGCGGTAGGCCGGTATGCTGGGTCAGGAACGATTTTCCCGGTTTGGGCTTTTTGTTAACCCAGTTGCGGGGCTGGAAGCGGGGAATCAGCTGGTCCTTGCGGTTGCCGATAAGATCCTCCCTGCCCAGATCCTTCAGAGCCTGGCGCAGTAGCGGCCAGTTGTCCGGGTCGTGGTAGCGGAGGAAGGCTTTGTGCAGGCGGCGGGCGTTGAGGCCTTTGGCCGATTCGACCGCCTCGCCCCGCTTCCTTGATACCCGACGCAATGGATTGCGACCGCTGTGGTACATGGCGGTCGCCATGGCCATGGGCGAAGGGTAGAACGTCTGGACCTGATCGGCGCGAAAGCCGTTTTGCTTCAGCCACAGCGCCAGGTTCATCATGTCCTCGACAGACGTGCCAGGGTGGGCGGCAATGAAGTATGGGATCAGGTATTGTTCCTTGCCCGCCTCCCTGGAATATTGCTCAAACATCGCCTTGAAGCGGTCGTAGGTGCCCATTCCCGGCTTCATCATTTTCGACAGTGGCCCCTGCTCCGTATGTTCCGGCGCGATCTTCAGGTAGCCGCCCACGTGGTGGGTGACGAGCTCGCGAACGTAATCCGGGGTTTCCACAGCCAGGTCGTAGCGGAGACCCGAGGCGATGAGGATCTTTTTGACGCCGGAGAGGTCTCTCGCCCGCCGATACAGGTGAATGAGTGGGGTCTGGTCGGTGTCGAGGTTTTTGCAGATGCTGGGATAGATGCACGAAAGGCGTTTGCAGCTCTCCTCGATTTCCTTGCTCTTGCAGTTGAGCCGCCACATATTGGCAGTGGGTCCCCCGAGATCCGAAATTACACCGGTAAACCCCTCGGTTTTGTCGCGGATCGCCTCAACCTCTCGGATAATGGAGTCCTCAGAGCGGCTCTGGATAATTCGTCCCTCGTGCTCGGTGATGGAGCAGAACGTGCAACCCCCAAAACAGCCGCGCATGATGTTGACTGAGAAGCGGATCATTTCCCAGGCGGGGATTTTGGCGTCGCCGTAACTCGGGTGGGGTGCCCGGGCGTAGGGCTGTTCGAAGACCCAGTCCAGCTCTTCTGTGGACAGGGGTATCGGCGGCGGATTCAGCCAGACATCCCGGTTCCCGTGGCGCTGCACCAGCGGGCGGGCATTGCCGGGGTTGGTCTCCAGGTGCAGAATTCGCGACGCATGAGCGTAGAGTACAGGGTCATTTTTGACCTGCTCGTAGGCGGGGAGCCGGATAAAACTTTTATCCTTGAAAGCGCGCTTGAGCCGGCGGTCGCTGAGGTCTATCACCTGTACGGCTCGCTCCTCGATGGACTCGGTATTGCCCGTGCTGCATGGGGGCTGCGTGCCCTGAGCGTCGCGCAGGTCCGACGTGTCTTCGTAAGGGCTTGGAATTGTCTCGACCGTGCCCGGGCTGTCCACCGCAGTGGAGTCGATTTCGAGCCAGCCATCGGGCATTGTCTTGCGTACGAATGCCGTGCCGCGAATATCCTGCAGGGTTGCGATGGGTTCGCCCCGGGACAGTCGGTGCGCCAGTTCGACGATGGCGCGCTCGGCATTGCCATAGAGCAGCATGTCGGCTTTGGAGTCGAGCAGAACGGAGCGTTTGACAGTGTTGCTCCAGTAGTCGTAGTGGGCAATACGGCGAAGGCTGGCTTCGATACTGCCGATGATGATCGGGATCCCTTTATAGGCTTCCCGGCATCGCTGGGCGTATACCGTGACTGCCCGGTCGGGGCGCTTTCCGCCAATATTCCCCGGTGTGTAGGCATCATCCTTGCGAATTTTGTGATCCGCGGTGTAGCGATTGATCATGGAGTCCATATTGCCCGCGGCGACCCCGAAAAAGAGGTTCGGTTTGCCCAGGGTCTGGAAGTCTGTCTTGTCGGTCCAGTCCGGCTGGGCAATGATTCCGACTCTGAATCCCTGGGCCTCCAATACCCGGCCAATCACCGCCATGCCGAAACTCGGGTGGTCCACGTAGGCATCGCCGGTGACAATGATGATGTCACAGCTGTCCCAGCCCAGGGCATCCATTTCCGCCCGAGTGGTGGGCAAAAACGGCGCCGGGTCAAAACACTCGGCCCAGAATTTCGGGTAATCGTAGAGCGCGTTCGGGGTATCAGGCATGGGATTGAGAGGGAGACATATAGGCGCCAAGTATACACCATGCCCGGCAGCCTCTGTGAGGAGGGTCAGACGAGGGGGTAGTCACTGGCGCCCTTAATGAAGTGCACTGCCCCTGGACATGCTTGAGAGTGATGTCATTGGCGGAGGATTCGTTGGACAGCAAGTCAAATATGTTCATTTTTCCCAACGCCAATCCGCTCTACAATTACCTCACCCATACCCAGGGAATAATTGGGTTGGCCCAAGGCCATCGCTTTTGTCATTGATCAAGGGAATCACTCAACATGAAAAAACTCGCAATTGTCGTATCCGCTGCCATTTGTCTTAGCGCTTCCGCCGCTTTTGCCGGCGGCCCCAAAAGCTTCCAGTCCATGCCCGACGGTGCCACCGATGATGGTCGCAAATATCAACATAAAGTTGTGAGCTGCCACGGCAACTCGGAAGGCGAAGATATCTTCTATTTCGAAGACAAAAAGAAATGGTGCGTTGCGGACGAGTCCTACTGCAACCGTGACATGATGAGGGTAGCGAAGAAAGCCTGTAAGCTGGGCTGAATGAGCTGGATAGAACGGGTGGCCAAGGCCGCCCGTTTTTGATTTTACCGGCGGTTAATATCCATTTCCGTCGCTTTCCGGCCTCTAAACAGATTCTCGATGCGCGAGTTTTTGCAATCGTTGGAGGGCATCGCTAGTCAAATCCCTTGCATATCGACCATGGCTTGCCGCCGATGTCGATAATGTCTGTGAAGACTCACTCCAGGTCAGGTAAGTTTCAGTTTCCTCTCAGATGCCTTTTCATGCGCCAACCCGATCGGTGGCTGGCTGTAGCCGTGGCGGCGCTCCCGCGTTAGCAGATTAGAGAAAAATGCTGGCCCCCGGCCCCAGGGGGAGATCAAAAGCGATCCACAGCGCGAGTAGTACAGACCAGCCCACCAGTAGGGCAATCGTATAGGGAAGCATCGTCGCGATAATGGTGCCTATGCCGACATTGCGATCGTATTTCTGCGCGAAGGCAACGACGACGCCAAAGTAGGGCATTAAAGGGGTGATGATGTTGGTGGTGCTGTCGCCGATACGGTACGCCACCTGGGTGGCTTCCGGACTGATGCCGGCGAGCATCAGCATAGGTACAAAGACGGGTGCCAGCAGCGCCCACTTTGCCGAGGCGCTGCCAACAAGCAAGTTGATCAGGGCGGCAAACACCACGAAACTCACCAGCAGGACCGTGGCGCTGGGGTTCAGGGCCTTGAGCAGGGCAGCGCCATTGATGGCGGAAATAATCCCCAGCTGACTCCAGGCGAAGTAGTTGACGAACTGGGCGGCAAAAAACATCAGTACCAGGTAACTCGCCATGGTCGCCATGCTGGACTCCATGCCGATAATGGCATCGGAGCTGCCGGTGAATTTGCCGCTGAGGTATCCGAATACCCAGCCACTCAGGGCGGCATAGAGTGCGATCAGAGTGACGATGCCGTTGATGAACGGCGAGTCGAGGACAGTGCCGGTTTCACGGTTGCGCAGAATGCCCTGATCCGGGACGACCGCGGCGATCAGGAGTGCGGCGACGACCAGCGTAACGATGGCAACGCCTTTAAGACCGCGACGCTCCGAGAGGGTGAGCGGCGCCGGCTGTTCAATGACACCCTCGTTCTCGGCGAAGCGCGGTGCGATGAACCGCTCCGTAACCGCGGTACCTATCAGTGAGACCAGAAAGGTTGAGGCGAGGATAAAATAATAATTGCCGGCAGCGCTGACCCGGTAACTGTTATCGAGCAGGGCGGCTCCTTCCGTCGACAGCCCGGCGAGAATCGCGTCAAGGGGGCCGATAAGCAGATTGGCGCTGAACCCCGCGGAGACGCCCGAAAAGGCAGCGGCGATGCCGACGATGGGATTGCGGCCGGCGGACTGGAAAATAATCGCCGCAAGGGGGATCAGCACCACGTAACCACTGTCCGCCGCAATGCTGGACATCACCCCGCTGAAGACCACCAGAAAGGTCAGTAGCCCCGTCGGCGCTTTGAGAATCGAGGCCCTCAACAGGGCGGCGATCAGACCGCTGTGTTCGGCGACGCCAATCCCCATGATGGCGACCAATACCGTGCCCAAAGGGGCAAAGTGGGTAAAGTTGGTGACGGTGCGTTCCAGAATGAGTCGCAGGCCTTCGGCGCTTAACAGGTTGGTGGCGCGAATGACCTCGCCGGTAACCGGGTGAATGGCCTCAAGGCCCATCAGTGCGCAAAGCAGTGATACAGCGAGAACGATCCCACACAGGTAAACAAACAGCATGGTGGGGTGGGGCAGCGCATTGCCGATAGTTTCGATGCGGTTCAGGGCGCGGTGGGAAAGGGTGTGTTGCGACTTGGTCATGGGGCTGGTTTTGAATCAAAAGGCGAGCATATCAAGGGCGAAGGGGACTTGATAGCCGGCTTGCCGCTATAATCGGGGTTAGTCACGACCTCAAGATCGCCGGCTTCGGCCATCCTGCGGCGAAATATTAGCAAAATGTGCAAAAAATCCTGATCAAATGACCGAAGTTGTGGTCTCAAGCAGCTCTCCAACGATCTGAAATACTGATGTTAGACATTATTATCGAGAAGCTGAGCCATCTGCCCCCGGAATACCGTCAGCCTGTCGGGGACGACCGAATCCGTGAGGCGGCTGTACTGATTCCCGTCACCCGTGCCAGGGATCCTTCCCTGGTGTTTATCAAGCGCGCCAGCCATATGTCCAGCCACAGTGGTCAGGTCGCCTTTCCAGGCGGTATGTGGGAGCCCGAAGACGACAGCCTCTTGCATACGGCGCTGCGGGAGAGCCATGAAGAAATTGCCCTGGAGCCGGAGGATGTCGAGGTCATCGCCGCACTGCCCGTCAGGGCCACCCGTTTCAATGTGCGCGTTTCCCCCTACATCGGGTTTATTCCGGAAGGGCTCCCTCTGGTGCCGGATCCCTCCGAGGTGGAATCGGTATTTCAAGTGCCCCTGTCCTTCCTCGCCAACGCGGGGAACCTGACACATACGGAGTACAGGTTCGACGGCGGCCTGCACAGGGTTCCCTGCTATTTTTACCAGGGCTATTGCATCTGGGGCTTTACACTTCACGTCCTGGCCGAGATGCTCAAATACACCAGCGGGCTGGAACTTGCCCTCAAGTACACACCCATTGGCGAAATCACCGATGTCCGCCCCTGAGGCAGTCCAGTCTCCGTGCATCGGGCTATGTCGACTCGATGATCGAAACCTTTGTCAGGGTTGCTTCAGACATCGCGATGAGATCGCCAGTTGGCGGGCAATGAGCGAAGAAGAGCGCAGTCGGGTTGTGGCGCTCGCCCGATTGCGTGCGCGGGGCTTTTAGCACACTGTCTTTCGAGGATTCGCGCAGATTCAGTTGTCCTCCGACGCTGGCTCCTGGTGAGAAAACAAGGTTTTGCGGCCCGATACCCGATCGATCATTTTTTCTGTCAGCGACAGGGTTTCGAAACGGTAATCCCCCAACTGCAGGCAGACGTTCCCTTCGGGAATTTGCTCAAGCTGTTCCAGGATCAGCCCGTTCAGTGTTTTTGGTCCGTCAGTGGGCAATTGCCAGCCGGTAATCTTGTTGATATCCCGGATATTGGCGCTGGCGTCAATGGTGAAGCTGGCATCCTTGTTGCGGGTGATCTCCTGGTCGTCCTCGGCATAGTTGGTTGTGAACTCACCGACGATTTCCTCCAGGATATCCTCCAGGGTTACCAGACCGAGTATCTCGCCATATTCATCCACCACCAGGCCGATCCGGCGCTTGTTCTTCTGAAAGTTGACCAGCTGGACGTGCAGGGGGGTACTTTCCGGCACGAAGTAAGGCTCGCGGGCAAAGCGTTTGATGGCTTCCTTGGTCAGCGCGCCCTCGCCGCGGCGCAGCAGACGGTTGACCCTGCGCATATGGAGAATTCCGACGACGTCGTTGATGTCGCCATCGTATATGGGCAGACGGGTGTATTCGGTGGCGACAATCTGGTCGACGAGGGTTTCGATGTCGTCTTCCAGGTTTAGGCCCGAAATTTCATTGCGGGGGACCATGATGTCATTGACCGTCACCTTTTCCAGGTCGAGGATGTTGATCAGCATCCCCTGGTGGTCACCCGCGGTGTCGTCACTGGACTCATCCACCACGGTTCTCAATTCTTCCTTGCTCAGGCTGTCATCCCGGACGTCGGCGGTGTTAACGCCAAACAGGCGCAGAAGGCCATTGGAGACATGGTTGACGATCCACACCACTGGATAGAGCAGCTTGAGCAGAGGCTTGAGAATGTAGCTGGCCGGGAAGGCAATACGCTCGGGAAAGATTGCTGCGAGGGTTTTCGGGGTCACCTCGGCAAAAATCAGCATGACAATGGTCAGCAGAATGCCCGCGAGGTATTCCGAGCCCCTGCCGTAGAGGCGGACAGCCAGTGCGGCGGCGACGATAGCGGCGAAATTGTTGGCCAGGTTGTTGCCGATAAGGATGACGCCGATCAGGCGATCCGGGCGTTTGAGCAGGCTCTTTACCCGCCGGGCGCTACGTTGCTGTTTGGCGAGATGTTTCAACCGGTAGCGGTTGATGGACATCATGCCGGTCTCGGAGCTCGAGAAAAAAGCCGAAATCGACAGCAGCACTACCAGCAGGCCTGAAAGCAGCCATAAAGGGGTGTCGTTCAATTAACGCCGAGCCTATGCCTTAACAAGGCAGCTATGGTGAAGAACTTCTGTCTAATTGGCAACCCGGCTCTGAATGGATCGGTTTACGCCGGTACGCCGAGCAGTACTTCAAGGACAAACTTGCTGCCCCAATAGGCCAGTGCCAGGGAGATAAAGCCCCCCAGGGTCCAGCGGATCGCGGTGCGACTGCGCCAGCCGATGCGGTAGCGACCCCACAATAGGGTGGCGAACACCAGCCAGGCGACGACGGAGAAGAAGCTCTTGTGGGCCAGGTGTTGCGCCCAAAGGTTTTCCAGAAAAAGGAATCCGGTGATCAGACTCAGGGTAAGCAGAATAATACCGGCCCATATGTACTCAAAAAGCAGGGCTTCCATGGTCTGCAGCGGCGGCAGGCCGCGCAGAAACCCTCCCGGGTGGTGTTGCTTGAGGCGACGATCCTGATAGGCCAGCAGCAGTGCGTGTGCGGCGGCCACGGTAAACACACTGTAGGCGAGCAGCGAAAAAAGCACATGAACGCCAATTTGCAGCGAAAGGTGGTCCTTGTGGGGGAGGTCTGTCCCCAGCGCCAGCGACAATGTCAGTCCCAGGGCGGACGCGGGGAAAAGCAGAATCAGCAGCGAGTGCAGGGGTTTGCGCAGGCTGCTGAGCAGAACAATCAGGTTGACCACAAAGAGAATCAGTACACTCGCCGGCCAAAGTGAAAAATTGACCCCGGCGCCGCTGAAAACAAGCTCGCTGGCCACATAACCGTGCAGGGCCAGCGCGATACCCCCGGCGGCCATTAAAACCGTCGGTGCGGTTGATGCCGGCGAGCGCAGTCTCTGGGTAATGTGGAACAGGGTGGCGCCCAGGTAGAGCAGGATGGCGGCGACTGTCGTAGTGGTGACGAGCATTGGAGAGCACAATCCGGGGATTCCGACGAAGGGCCAAGTTTGTCACAGAACCGGGCAAGGGCAAAGCTGGCGGCAGCGCGGAAAATGATCCTGTATACTTCGTTCCTCGTCGTACATCCGAACTCGGGATATTCACCATCATGGCTATGTTTGAAAACCTCAGCGATCGCCTGTCGCTGACCTTGCGCAAAATTACCGGCAAGGCGCATCTGACGGAAGACAATATCAAGGACTCGCTGCGCGAAGTGCGCATGGCATTGCTGGAGGCTGATGTTGCGCTGCCCGTGGTCAAGGACTTTGTCGATCATGTGCGCCAGCGCGCGGTGGGCACGGAAGTCAGTCGCAGTCTCAACCCCGGCCAGCAGTTCCTCAAGATCGTTCAGCAGGAGCTGGAGGCGGTCATGGGCACTGCCAACGAGTCCCTGAATCTTGCCGTGCAGCCTCCGGCCGTCATTTTGATGGCCGGCCTGCAGGGCGCCGGCAAGACTACATCGGTGGCCAAGCTGGCCCGGTTCCTCAAGGAACAACAGAAAAAGAAAGTCATGGTGGTCAGTGCCGACGTTTATCGGCCGGCGGCGATAAAGCAGCTGGAGACCCTGGCGGGCGAAGTTGGCGCTCAATTCTGCCCCAGTGCCGGTGATCAGGATCCGCTTCATATCGCCGAGGTCGCCCTCGATGCGGCGCGCAAGGCGTTTGTCGATGTGCTGATAGTCGATACCGCGGGGCGCCTGCATATCGACGACGAACTGATGGATGAAATTCAATCTCTCCATGGCCTCCTGAAGCCCGTGGAAACATTGTTTGTGATCGATGCCATGATCGGCCAGGATGCGGTCAATACCGCCAAGGCATTTAACGACGCGCTGCCGCTGACCGGCGTCGTGCTGACCAAGGTGGATGGTGACGCCCGCGGTGGCGCGGCGCTTTCCGTTCGTCAGGTCACCGGCAAACCGATCAAATTCCTGGGCGCTGGTGAAAAGACCGACGCCCTGGAGCCTTTTTATCCGGACCGCATTGCCTCGCGAATTCTCGGCATGGGGGATGTCCTGTCCCTGATCGAGGACATGGAGCGCAAGGTCGACAAGCAGAAAGCCGAAAAACTGGCGGCCAAGGTTAAAAAGGGCAAGGGTTTCGATCTCGAAGATCTCAGGGATCAGTTACAGCAGATGCAGAACCTGGGCGGCATGACATCAATGCTGGAAAAGTTGCCCGGCATGGGGAATATGGCCCAGATGGCGGAGCAGGCCAACGTCACCTCCCAGTTCAAGCGGATGGAGGCCATTATCAATTCCATGACCGCCAAAGAGCGCCGCAATCCGGATATTCTCAATGGCTCCCGCAAGCGGCGCATTACCGAGGGGTCGGGTACCAGCATTCAGGATCTTAACCGGGTGCTGAAGCAGCACAAACAAATGTCCAAAATGATGAAAAAAATGAAAGGCAAGGGCATGGCCAACATGATGCGCGGACTGGAAGGTGGTATGCCGCCGGGAGGGTTCCCGGGTGGCGGGCAGCCCCCCGGGGGGTTCCGGTTCTGACGGATTGCGCCGCAGCAGGCCCCGTTTTCAGGGGCCGGCTATCGGGCCTTTTTATCTCGCTTGAATAGCATCAACTTACTGATTTATAAATATTTATTATTTTTTTAGGCCGCTGTTTCCCGCTGCCCGATGTTCCACTTGCGTATTCGTTGCGTGCAGAGTTTCTTTTGTTGCGACTTTGCCGTAAAATGCGCCCCCTTTCGGGATGGCTGTGTAAACGCCGTTCCTCTGTTTTCAACGTTAACGTGTAAGCCCAGGAAGATTTAGTCCATGGTAACAATCCGTTTAGCTCGTGGCGGCTCCAAGAAGCGTCCCTTTTACCACTTGACGGTGGCCAACAGCCGCAATGCCCGCGACAGTCGCTTTATCGAGCGGGTCGGTTTTTTCAACCCCGTTGCCCGTGGCAATGAAGAGCGTCTTCGTGTCGATCTTGACCGGGTCAAGTATTGGCTGGCTCAGGGTGCCCAGACGTCAGAGCGTGTCACCCAGCTGGTTAAAGAAGCGTCCCGTCAGCAGGCGTAAACCGCTGACACCCCGTGGCGGAGCCAGGGTCTTTGCGCACAACAGGCGATAGTGCTCTGACGGTTCCCGACGACCTGGTTGTCGTCGGTAAAATCACCACGGTGCACGGTGTCAAGGGGTGGGTGAAGATCCACTCCTATACGGACCCGGAAAGCAATATTTTCGACTATCAGCCCTGGTGGCTGAAGATGCCCGAAGGCTGCAAGCCTATCAAGGTTGACCAGCATCGGAGAGCGGCCAAGGGTTTTCTGGCGCACATAGACGGAATCGACGACCGTGAAATCGCCCGGCAGTACTGCCGGCGGGAAATCATGGTTTCCGCCGACCGGTTTCCGGTGCCGGGGGCTGACGAAGTCTATCTTCACCAGCTTGAGGGACTGAGGGTGGTAACCGCTTACGACGGAGAGCAGCGGGACCTGGGGGTTGTTACCGGCTTCATGGATACCGGTGCCGGCGAGGTCATGATGGTTTCTGGGGATGCCGGCAGTTTGGACCGGATTGAGCGCCTGATCCCGTTCGTCGAGGTTTATATCGTCGATGTCGATCTTGAGGCTCGCCGGATAGTGGTGGATTGGGACCCGGCGTTTGAGCGCGGTGGTTGAGTCGGGGCAGGAGCCTTCCACCATGAAACGTATTGCGCTGGTGACGATTTTTCCCGAGATGTTCCCTGCGGTCACAGAGAGCGGTATAACCGCTCGGGCCCTGAATACGGGCTTGTGGGCGTTTGCCAGCTTCAACCCGCGGGACTATACCCGCGACAGGCACCGCACCGTTGATGACCGGCCCTATGGTGGCGGCCCCGGCATGGTGATGATGGTCGAGCCGCTCAGGGCCGCGATTAGGGATGCCCGAACGTGGGCGGCCGGAGAGGAGAGAAGTCCGGTCAATGTGATCTATTTGTCTCCCCAGGGTCGGGTACTCGATCAGCGGGGGGTTGAACACCTGGACCGGACAGGAAACCTGGTACTGGTTGCCGGACGCTATGAAGGCGTCGATGAGCGCCTGATCTCCCTCGAGGTGGATGAGGAGTGGTCGATTGGCGACTATGTGCTCAGCGGCGGTGAGTTGCCGGCGATGGTGTTGATTGATGCTCTGGTCAGGCGGATACCCGGCGCCCTCGGCCATCAGCAATCCGCGGAGCAGGACTCGTTTGCACAGGGCTTGCTGGACTGTCCGCACTACACCAGGCCTGAAAATTACGAAGGATTGGCGGTGCCGGAGGTTCTGATGTCCGGCAACCATGAAAAGATTCGACGCTGGCGGCTGGCGCAGTCGTTAGCGAGAACCCGGTCGCGACGACCGGAATTGTTGAACGGTCTGGCGCTCGATGATGAGTGCCGGACAATACTGGCAAAACTGGACGGGGAGAAGCCGTCCGGTGAGTGATAGCCGGCAGATGATGGCGGTGGATTGAGTCCCTGTCATCCTCTCTGTGCGGCGCTACTCGACAAGGTGGCTTGCCACCAAACCTACACATGAGGAGCAAAGCATGAGCAACAAGAACCCCATTATCGCTGCCATTGAAAAAGAGCAGATGGAGAAAGAAGTCCCGCCGTTTGCCCCGGGCGACACGGTTGTCGTTCAGGTCAAGGTTAAAGAAGGCAACCGGGAGCGTCTTCAGGCATTTGAGGGCGTCGTCATTGGCAAGCGTAACCGCGGCCTGAATTCGTCATTCATCGTCCGCAAAAGCTCCAATGGTGTGGGCGTCGAACGTACCTTCCAGACCTATAGCCCGTTGGTCGACAGTATCCAGGTCAAGCGCCGTGGTGATGTGCGGCAGGCCAAGCTGTACTACCTGCGTGAACTGTCTGGCAAGGCCGCGCGGATCAAGGAAAAGCTGGGCTGAAGCGAGTCCGGTAACGAGGCGGCCCATGGGCCGCCTTTTTTGTGCGCCGGAGATGCCGTCTGGTCTTTTTGCCGTGCTCTTCAGTACACTTCCGTCATGCCAGACTCCCCGAACCGCCCGGAACAAGCGCTTATTGAACGTTACCTCGACGCTCTCTGGATGGAGCGGGGGCTCAGTCGCAACACCCTGGACGCTTACCGTCGCGACCTGGAAACCTGCCGCGACTGGCTGACCGCCGACGGCGTCTGCCTGCAACGGGCACAAAGCGGTGACGTGCAGCGGTATCTGGCTCACCGGTTGGAGCATCGATTGAGTGCCAGGTCCACCAGTCGAACGCTTTCCTGTCTCCGCGGATTCTACCGTTATCTGGTCCGCGAAAAGCTCATCAAGCAGGATCCGACGGCCTTGATCGAGAACCCCAAACTGGGACGCCCCTTGCCGAAAAGCCTTACCGAGCAGGATGTCGAGAGACTGTTGGCGGCGCCGGTTGGCGATTCCCCGCTGGTGTTGCGCGACAGGGCCATGCTGGAATTGCTTTATGCTACGGGTTTAAGGGTGTCTGAGCTCGTGGGGCTGACACTTCCACAGGTCAATACCCGTCAGGGCATTGTTCGTGTTATGGGCAAGGGCGGCAAGGAACGTCTCGTTCCCATGGGCGAGGAAGCGCTCGCCCATCTGGCGGCGTATTTCGCCGGGGGAAGACCGAGCCTGATGGGTAGTGGCGGAAGTGATGTCGTCTTTCCCAGTGAACGGCAACAGCAAATGACCCGTCAGACATTCTGGCACAGGGTCAGGCACTGGGCCGCGGTGGCGGGTATCGAAAAGCCGCTTTCGCCCCACACGCTTCGGCACGCCTTCGCCACCCATCTGCTCAACCACGGAGCGGACCTGCGGGTGGTGCAGCTGCTTCTGGGTCATAGTGATCTGTCGACCACGCAGATCTATACCCATATCGCCCAGAGTCGAATGAAAGAAATTCATGCCCGTCACCATCCCAGAGGGTAGAATGTGGTTTTGCGAACGGTTTGGGGAAACCATTACCGCTTGCGGTCAATTGGACAGATAAGGAAGGCAAACGTGCGTATTTTCCGCTCCATAATACTCCTGCTTTGTGCGGGTGCAGCCGCCATGGCGCAGGCTGAGGTCGAAACGACGGTCAGCGATACCATTCTCTCTCGCCTGCAGTCGGCGCGCCCCGATTTTTCCTATGGTGAGGTCAAATCGACCCCGCTTCCCGGCATTTACCAGGTTCAGGTCGAGGGCGGACCCATCATGTATACCGATGCCTCTGCGGATCATGTTGTGGTGGGTGAGCTGTATCAGGTCGTCCCCGGACAGTTCGTCAACCTGGCGGAGGCAGAGCGTGTCGCGGAGCGCCGCAAAGTATTGGCCGAGATTGACCGCGACCGGATGATCGTCTTTCCGGCAGAGGGTGACACCCGGGCCATCATCAATGTGTTCACTGATGTCGACTGCGGATACTGCCGCAAACTTCATCAGGAAGTACCCGAGCTCAACCAGAGCGGCGTCGAGGTCCGGTACCTGGCTTACCCCCGGGCGGGCATTGGCTCGTCGAGCTATCGGAAGCTGGTTCAGGCCTGGTGCGCGGAAAATCCCCGCCAGGCGCTCACCGATCTCAAGGCCGGTAAAACCATCGACGTTGAACTGTGTGACGACAACCCGGTGGCCTCTGACTTCGAGCTTGGCCACCAATTCGGGGTTTCCGGTACGCCCAGCCTGATCCTGATGGACGGAACTATGATCGTCGGTTACCGGCCCCATAAGGAATTGCTGAAGCTGCTGGGTATCTAGGGCTTCTGGCTGGTTGCGGCGCGCCACCGTCCAGAGAGCCTGTCGGCGCACCGCGTTCCGTGACCTTGGATTGACAGCTGTCAGGGGCGACATTAAGGTTGCCGCTTTCTTTTTCAGACCTCTGGGTGACATTCTTGAAGACTGTGAATATTGGTATTTGTGGCCTGGGCACAGTGGGCAGCGGGACATTCAATGTGCTCAATCGCAATACGGCACTGATCAATGCCAGGGCGGGAGCCAATATCCAGATAGTCCAGATTGGTGCTCGCCGGGATAATCCGGCCTGTGATCCCACGGGCGTTTCTGTGACCCGGGATATCTTCGAGGTGGTCGATAATCCCGCCGTCGATGTCGTGGTCGAACTCATTGGTGGCACGACCATCGCCCGGGAGCTGGTGCTCAGAGCCATCGCCAACGGCAAGCACGTCGTGACCGCCAACAAGGCGCTGATCGCCCAGTATGGCAGCGAGATTTTCGAAGCGGCGCGTCGTCAGTCTGTCATGGTCGCGTTCGAAGCTGCCGTTGCCGGGGGTATTCCGATTATCAAGACCCTCCGTGAGGGGCTGGGAGCAAACCGCATCGAGTGGCTTGCCGGAATCATCAATGGCACAAGCAACTTTATTCTCACCGCCATGGAAGAGGAAGGCCGGGCGTTTGATGACGCCCTGGCGGACGCCCAGGCGCTCGGGTACGCGGAGGCCGATCCCTCGTTCGATGTCGAGGGCATCGATGCCGCCCACAAGCTGGTTATTCTGGCCTCCCTGGCCTTTGGTATACCCCTGCAATTCGACAAGGTGTATACCCAGGGAATCAGCAAGCTGGAATTGCAGGACGTCGCCTACGCGCGGGAGTTGGGTTACCGGATCAAGCATCTGGCTATTGCCCGCCAGAGCGAAGGCGGTGTGGAGGTCAGGGTGCACCCGACCCTGATTCCGGGCAACTCCCTGATCGCCGAGGTGGACGGGGTCATGAATGCGATCATGGTAAAGGGGGACGCCGTCGGCCCCACCATGTTCTACGGTGCCGGTGCGGGAGCTGAACCGACGGCCTCCGCCGTCGTTGCCGACATTATCGACGTAGCCAGGGCCCTGAATTCCGCACCTGAAGCACGGGTCCCTTACCTGGCCTTCAGTGGTGCCAATTTCAATGGCACCCCGATATTGCCCATCGAAGCAGTCCATACAGCCTACTATCTGCGTATGAGTGCTCTCGACAAACCGGGTGTGCTCACCGCCGTGGGCAGTATCATGAGCGACCGTGGTATCAGTATTGAAGCAATCATCCAGAAACGGCCTCGACCGGGCCAGGACCATGTGCCGCTGATCATGCTGACCAACAAAGCCCTCGAGAGCGACTTGATGGCGGCGGTAACAGCGATTGAAGACCTGGACGCCATTGCCGGCAAGGTGGTCCATATTCGGGTTGAAGCCCTCGATAAATAAGGTTTTGTCGCCTCCCGATAAGCTGTGCGGTAAGAAACGTAGAGCGTGTTCACCGGCGGCAAAGCCTTTTCAGTGAATTCAAAACGGTAACCAGTCATGAAATACATCAGTACCCGCGGCGGTGTCGCTCCTCAATCCTTTGAAGAGGTGGTCTTGGCAGGACTTGCATCCGACGGCGGTCTGTATGTTCCCGAGACATTGCCCCGTTTCAGCGAAGCGGAGATTGCCGAGTGGGGCGGGCTGAGTTACACAGACCTGGCTTTCAAGGTCATGAGTCCCTTTGTTGCCGGCGCGGTGCCGGAGTCCGAACTGAAGCGGATTATCGCCCTGTCCTATCAGGGATTTCGCCATCGGGCCGTTGCGCCATTGGTGCAAACGGGCGCCAATGACTGGGTGCTTGAACTGTTTCATGGCCCGACACTGGCGTTCAAGGATTTCGCCCTTCAGTTTCTGGGCCATCTTCTCGACTATCTGCTCGACAAGCGCGGTGAAAAGGCTGTGATCATGGGGGCAACCTCCGGTGATACGGGCTCAGCCGCTATCGAGGGGTGTCGCCGCTGCAAAAATATCGATATTTTTATTCTGCACCCGCATCAGCGGGTGTCGGAAGTGCAGCGCCGGCAGATGACCACCGTGGATGGCGGCAATATCCACAACATTGCGCTGAAGGGCAATTTTGATGACTGCCAGAATCTGGTCAAGGCCAGTTTTGCGGATCAGTCCTTCCTGCCGGAGGATCGCAGGCTGGTGGCCGTCAACTCCATCAACTGGGCGCGGATTATGGCCCAGATCGTCTACTATTTCTGGTCGGCGCTGTCGCTGGGCGGGCCGTTGCGTCCGGTATCATTTGCCGTTCCCACTGGCAATTTCGGCGACATATTTGCCGGTTACCTGGCCCACAGGATGGGGCTGCCGGTGGACCAGCTGATTATCGGCACCAATGCCAACGATATCCTGCACCGCTGTCTGAGTGCCAATGACCACAGCCGCAGGGAACTGATCCACAGTTTCTCGCCTTCCATGGACATTATGGTATCCAGCAATTTCGAACGGCTGCTGTTTGATCTCTACGATCGGGATGGCAGCGCCATAGCCCGACTCATGGATGATTTCAGAACCGATGGTACGTTGAGCCTCAACCCCGAAGCCCTTGATCGGGCACGTTCACTGTTTGCCAGCCACCGTGTCGATGACGCCGGGACCCTGGCGGCAATACGCGCCGAATACGAGGCCAGCGAATACCTGATGGACCCCCACACGGCCATTGGCGTCGTGGCGGGCCGCGCCTGTCGCCGCAGGCCCGACGTGCCGATGATTGCGCTGTCCACCGCGCACCCTGCGAAATTCCCCGAGGCAGTGCGCAAGGCCGGCTATCCGGAAGATCCCCCCCTTCCCCATCACATGGCGGACCTGTTTGAGCGCACGGAACGCTACGAGGTGATGGACAATGGCCTGGCGGAGGTCAACGCATACATGGCCGCTCATCTTTCAGCGTGATTTCCGGACTGGTGTTGGCGGTGCGGCGAACCGTTGATCCGGGGAGCGGTGGTTAGTGCGACTTCGCCAGCGATATCCGGTGAATGGGGAGCAGGCGTTTGAAGCCGATATGCCACCCCTGTTGCGTCGGATTTATGCCAGTCGGGGCATCACCGGACCTGAGGCCCTAGGCCGTAAGCTTTCCGAATTACCCGCGCCTTCCGGTTTTCGGGGCCTTGACAGGGCGCTCGACCTTCTCGAGCAAGCCGTACGGACTCAAGCCAGGGTGTTGATCGTCGGCGACTTTGATGCCGACGGCGCCACCAGTACGGTACTGGGGGTGTTGGCGCTCAAGGCGTTCGGTCTCCTGCAGGTGGATTTTCTGGTTCCCAATCGCTTCGATTACGGTTACGGATTGAGTCCGGAAATCGTTGAGCTCGCCGCCCGGGGGCGACCGGATCTATTGATCACCGTCGACAACGGCATTTCCAGTATTCAGGGTGTCAAGGCAGCCAGGGACCACGGTATTCGAGTGCTGGTGACCGATCACCATTTGCCCGGCGCCGTGCTCCCGGATGCGGACGCCATTGTTAATCCCAATCAGCCCGGGTGTCGCTTCCCCAGTAAAAATCTCGCCGGCGTCGGTGTCGTATTTTTTCTGTTAACAGCGTTGAGGGCGCGCCTCCGGGAAAGCGGCTGGTTCGGATCCCAGGGCATCACCGAGCCGAATATGGCCAATTGGCTGGATCTGGTGGCGCTCGGCACGGTGGCGGATGTGGTGCCCCTGGATCGCGTCAATCGCGTGCTGGTTTACCAGGGTATACAGCGAATACGCGCCGGTGTCTGCCGCCCCGGCATGCTGGCCCTGCTCGATATTGCCGGCCGTGACCATCGCCGCCTGGTGGCTTCCGACCTGGGTTTTGCGGTAGGTCCGCGACTGAACGCCGCCGGGCGGCTGGACGACATGACCCACGGTATTCTTTGTCTTCTGGAGGATGATCCGGGCAGGGCGCGCAGGCTGGCGGTGGAGCTCGATCAGCTCAACAGTGATCGACGCCAGATCGAAGTCGCCATGCAGCAGGAAGCCCTGGCGGCGCTGGAGCGTCTGCATCTGGACCCATCGACCCTGCCCTGGGGACTTTGCCTATATGATCCGGACTGGCATCAGGGGGTTGTGGGTCTGCTTGCTTCCCGCATCAAGGAACGCTTTCACCGGCCCGTGATTGCATTCGGGCGAGAGGGGAGTGGTGCTCTCAAGGGGTCGGCGCGGTCTATCCCGGGATTGCATATTCGCGATGCCCTCGATGCCGTGGCGACGCGTCATCCCGAGCTTGTCAGCAAATTTGGCGGGCACGCGATGGCGGCGGGCCTGTCATTGCCGGAATCGAACTTTGAATCTTTTTCCGCGGCCTTTGATCGGGAGGTACGTCGGCAATTGACGCCCGCGGAACTCGAGGAGGAAATCCTGTTCGATGGTGAATTGGCTCCCGGTGAGATAAACCTGTCCACCGCTCATCTGCTGCAAAATGCTGGTCCCTGGGGGCAGCATTTCCCGGAACCCCTGTTCCTTGGCCGGTTTGTTGTGTTGCAGCAGCGCTGCCTGTCGGGCAAACATCTCAAGCTCGTGCTGGCTATCGAGGGCGATCCCGATTTTACGGTCGACGCCATTGCATTTAACGTTGCCGGCGAGTTCCTGTCGGGGGATCTTGATCAGGTCGATCTGCTCTATCGTCTGGCTGTCAATGTCTGGCGTGGGCGGGAATCCGTGCAGCTCTTGATTGAGCGCATACTTTCGGGGGAAGAAATCCTCTAATCTAGCCCGTCGTCAACCTTTCAACGCAAAAAAAGCTGAAAGAGTACTTCACTCTTCTTGACAGCTTTATTAAAATGAGAATCATTCTCATTATTTTAATCAATTGATTATGGTAGACAGCGTCATGCGTTTTCGGCAGCTGAAGGTCGGTTCCAGGGCCAGGGTCCTGCGCTATCAGGGGTTGGAGAGCCGTTACAGGAACCGGCTGATGAGCCTGGGGCTGACTCCGGGTACCGAGTTCGAGGTTCAGCATGTGGCACCTTTGGGTGACCCCATCGAAATTCGCGTACGCGGTTTTCACCTCAGTGTCCGTCGGGAAGAGGCGGGCGCTATCGAAGTGGAGTTGGTGTGAAATCGTCCTTTACCCTAGCCCTTATCGGCAATCCTAACAGTGGTAAATCGACCCTGTTCAATGCGCTGACCGGGTCCCGCCAGAAGGTGGGCAACTGGCCGGGGGTCACCGTCGAGAAGAAGTCGGGCAGGGCCAGCCACGGTGAGACCCAATTCAGTATTGTCGACCTTCCCGGCACGTACTCACTGCATGTCAGCCACGACGATGACTCCATCGACCAACAGATCGCCCAGCATTTTATTCTCCACGATGACGTCGATTTACTGCTGAATATTATTGACGCGTCCAGCCTCGAGCGCGGTCTCTATCTGACAACCCAGCTTCTGGATGCGGGTATTCCCACCGTGGTGGCCCTCAATATGATGGACGTGGCCAACCAGCAGGGGGTGCATATCGACCCCTATGAGCTCTCAGAGCGCATCGGTGTGCCTGTGGTGCCGATTGTCGCCAGCCGCAAGGAAGGGGTGGGCACCCTGATGGACGTGATTGTCAATCGCCTGACCGAGCACAGCAACTCCCTCTCATCGCCCACGGAAATCCGGCCGGTCAGCCTCGGAAGCGACCTTGAACAGGCCCTGCAGCAGTGCCTGTCGGTACTGGCCGAAGAGGGGATTGAAGGCAATCGCCTGCAGGCGGCGGCGATTCTGGAGCGGGATGCCGGGGTTCTTGCCAAAGTGCCTCCCGGAGCGAGGGAACGTTTGGTTCCTATCGTCGATCGTCTGGAATCGGGATCCGGTTCGGGTGCTACCGATATGCTTATCGAGGCCCGCTACCGCTGGATTGGCCAGGTAACCCAGGGCACATTGCACCGGGATGCGGGACACCGACGGACTCTCACCGATCGCCTGGACGGCCTGTTTCTGAATCGTTTCCTCGCCTTTCCCCTGTTCCTGGCAGTCATGTACCTGATGTTTATGTTCACCATCAATTTTGGTGGTGCCTTTATCGATGCCTTCGATACGGTTGCGGGCGCACTGTTCGTGGAGCTGCCGCGGAATATTATGACCGGGCTGGGGGCTCCCGGCTGGTTGATTGCCCTGGTAGCCGATGGCGCCGGCGGCGGCGTGCAGCTGGTTGCCAGCTTTATTCCTGTGATCGGAACGTTGTTCCTGTTTCAATCCTTCCTCGAAGGCTCGGGATACATGGCCCGTGCAGCGTTTATCATGGACCGTATCATGCGTTCGGTCGGGCTCCCGGGAAAGTCATTTGTGCCCCTGGTGGTGGGTTTTGGCTGCAATGTGCCGGCGGTCATGTCGGCCCGGACCCTGGATAGTCACAACGACCGGCTATTAACGACACTGATGGCGCCATTCATGTCCTGCGGGGCGCGTCTTACGGTTTATATCCTGTTCGCGACGGTGTTTTTCCCGGTCCAGGGCCAGAACGTGGTGTTCGGACTCTATTTATTCGGCATGGTTATGGCGGTGGTAACCGGCTTTTTGGTTAAACGTCGCTTGATGAACCGGGATATGACACCGTTTATCCTTGAACTGCCCAACTACCATATCCCCACCTTGCGGGGCATTCTGCTCAGTGCCTGGCACCGGTTGCGCAGTTTTATGATGCGCGCGGGCAAGGCCATTGTACTGGTGGTCATTGTCCTGAATTTCGTCAACTCCATTGGCGTCGATGGCAGTTTCGGCAATCAGAATACGGAAAAGTCTGTGCTGTCCCGGATCGGCATGTCGATTACACCAATCTTCGAGCCAATGGGGGTCAAGGAAGAAAACTGGCCTGCCACCGTGGGCATTTTCAGTGGCATTTTTGCCAAGGAAGTGGTGGTTGGCACCCTGGATGCGCTTTACACCGCCATGGCGGATGACGGTGTTAATCGGGAAGCCGGCCCTGTGGATATCGGCGAAATGATCGTCGCCGGTTTCAGGACGGTCCCTGAAAACCTTGTTGCCCTCAAGGATGTCGTCACCGACCCGCTCGGTATTGGGGTCGGCGAACTGTCCGACCAGGCGTCGGCGGCGGAACAGCAGGCTGTGCATACCTCCACCCTGACGGTGATGTCCGGACTGTTCAGCGGTGCCCTTGGCGCCTTCTCTTACATACTGTTTGTCCTGCTTTATATGCCGTGTGTCGCTACCCTGGGTGCGATCTACAAGGAGGCCGGTGGCTTCTGGGCGTTTTTTGCCGCTACCTGGAATACGCTTATCGCCTACGGAGTTGCAGTACTCTGCTTCCAGTGGGGCACTTTCGCCGACCACCCGGGCAGTACCGTACTCTGGACCCTGATTATCGTACCCCTGTGGATCCTCACCTATTGGAGCCTGCTGGCCCTGGCGCGCCGGGCCATGCATCGAAACAATCTGATTCCGGCCATTAATGTGACCGGCTGAAAAGGCCGTCGCGACCGGTATTGCTGTCCTGACCACCGGCCATGCCGCCGATTCCCCTGAATTGATTAATGGTTGTCAACGACAACACAGTGGACGGGGGCGCGCTTTTCTGCGTTTCGGTGATGCCGCCGAACGTGGCCGCGGTTTGCCTTATGACCAGCCGTCGCGGGGGCGTCGAATCTTTTAGCGATCTGCAACAGGTCGTTACGGGGAACGTGAAACCTGGCGGTCATTCCGATAAAATCCCGCCCCTGACACATTCACCCACCAGATGGATAACACTTTGGAAATCAATCCCATTATCACTGCCCTGCAGGACCTGAGTGCGCGCACCGACGTGCTTAGGGGGTATCTTTGACTATGCCAACAAGAAAGAGCGGCTGGCGGAAGTAGAGCTCGAACTCGGCGATCCCGACATTTGGAATGACGCTGAAAAGGCACAGGCCCTGGGCCGGGAGCGTGCCGCTCTGGAAATGGTGGTAGAGACCATCGAAAAGCTCGACACAGGCGTTGCGGATGCCCGGGAACTGCTCGATATGGCCGTAGCGGAAAACGACGCCGCTACGGTGGCGGAAATTGAGGTTGAGATAAGCGGCCTTGAAAAAGACCTTGCGGCACTGGAGTTCCGTCGCATGTTCTCCGGTGAAACCGATCCCAATAATGCCTATCTGGATATTCAGGCTGGCTCCGGGGGTACCGAGGCCCAGGACTGGGCGGAAATGCTCCTGCGCATGTATTTGCGCTGGGCCGACGACAAGGATTTCAAGGCCGAGTTGGTGGAGTGTTCCCCCGGTGACGTAGCGGGTATCAAAAGTGCCACCGTGCATGTGCAGGGCGACTATGCGTTTGGCTGGTTGCGCACCGAGATCGGGGTCCACCGTCTGGTGCGCAAGTCGCCGTTTGACTCGGGAAATCGCCGGCATACGTCTTTTGCCGCGGTGTTCGTCTCACCCGAGATCGATGATTCCATCGAGATAGACATCAACCCGGCGGATCTGCGGGTTGACACCTATCGGGCCAGTGGCGCCGGTGGCCAGCATGTTAACCGAACCGATTCCGCGGTGCGCATCACCCATATCCCGACCAACGTAGTGGTCCAGTGCCAGAACCAGCGTTCCCAGCACCAGAACCGGGACCAGTGTATGAAAATGCTGCGCGCCAAACTCTATGAGCTGGAAATGATGAAGCGCAGCGAGGCCCAGCAGGCACTCGAGGACAGCAAGTCGGACATCGGCTGGGGCAGCCAGATTCGCTCCTATGTCCTCGACGATTCCCGCATCAAGGATTTGCGCACCGGGGTGGAAACCCGCAATACGCAGGCGGTCCTGGATGGCGGTCTCGACCGGTTTATCGAAGCATCCCTGAAAGCCGGACTCTGACGGTTCGGACGGGGTGATTTTATCCCCGGCCGCGACACCTATTGAACTGAGAAAATCAGACGGAAATATGACTGACCTAACCGATGAGAACAAACTGATCGCCGAGCGCAGGGCCAAATTGTCGCAGCTGCGTACAGGGCCCGGCGCCACGTTTCCCAATAGCTTCAGGCCCGACAGCCAGTGCGAAAAGCTGCAGCGGGATTTCGGTGAAAAATCCAAGGACGAACTGGAACAGCTGGACCGGGTTGTAGCCGTGGCCGGTCGGCTGATCCGCAATCGGGGCGCCTTTATGGAAATCCTCGACGGTTCCGGTCGTATCCAGCTCTATGTCACCAAGGAGGCGCGGGGGTTTGCCAAGTCCCTGGACCTCGGCGATATCATTGGTGTCCGCGGCGTGCTGCACAAATCCGGCAAGGGTGATCTGTATGTGCAGATGGATGAGTACCATCTGCTGACAAAGTCCCTGCGCCCGCTGCCCGACAAGTTCCACGGTCTTGCCGATCAGGAAATGCGTTATCGCCAGCGCTATGTCGATTTGATCGCCAATCCGGAAGTCAGGGATACGTTCAGAACCCGGACAAGGGTAGTGAACTTTATCCGCCAGTATCTCAATGGGCTTGATTTCCTCGAAGTGGAAACCCCGATGCTGCAGGTGATCCCCGGCGGCGCCACGGCGCGTCCGTTTGTCACACACCACAATGCCCTCGATATCGGTATGTATCTGCGCATTGCCCCGGAACTGTATTTGAAGCGCCTGGTGGTGGGCGGTTTCGAGCGGGTCTACGAGATCAACCGCAATTTCCGCAATGAAGGCCTGTCGACCCGTCACAATCCCGAATTTACTATGCTGGAGTTTTACCAGGCCTACGCGGATTACCGGGACCTGATGGACCTCACCGAAGACATGCTGCGCGGCCTGGCGGAAAACGTTCTGGGCGATACGCAGGTTCGCAATACCGTCAAAAATGCCGAAGGCGAAGTGCTCCAGGAGACAATCTACGATTTTGCCAAACCGTTCCGACGCTTGACCGTGTTCGACGCCATCTTGAATTTCAATCCGGATATTTCATCCAGGGCACTGTCGGACGAGCAAGGTGCCCGGGAGATTGCCGAACACCTGGATATACCCCTCAAGGACAGCTGGGGGCTGGGTAAAGTCCAGATCGAAATTTTTGAGAAGACCGTTG
>PABE01000112.1 GCA_002702725.1 Porticoccaceae bacterium | reverse complement strand
TGTCAGAGATCCTCAAGACTGCCGGTACCATCATCTGGAATGGCCCTGTCGGGGTGTTCGAGTTCGACCAGTTTGGCGAGGGTACCCGTGCTATTGCCCACGCCATTGCTGACAGCCCCGCGTTTTCCATTGCCGGGGGGGGCGATACCCTGGCGGCGGTGGACAAATACGGCATCGCTGATAAAGTCTCCTATATTTCAACCGGTGGCGGCGCTTTCCTCGAATATGTTGAAGGCAAGGTCTTGCCGGCTGTGGCCATACTGGAAGCGCGGGCCGAGGGATAAGGCGAGTCCGTATGAGGCCATCCTGAAGCTCCACCACGGTCACAGTGACGCAAATGGACCGTTTCGCGATTATTGGATCCCGTTGCCCTGTATCATGATTGTTTACCCGAGTTACCAAAGGACATAGCTATGGCTCTGATCTCAATGCGCCAACTCCTGGACCACGCCGCCGAATACGGATATGGCGTGCCGGCATTTAACGTCAATAACCTGGAGCAGATGCGCGCCATCATGGAGGCGGCGGATGAGACCGATTCCCCGGTTATTGTCCAGGCCTCCGCCGGTGCCCGCAAATACGCCGGCGCCCCGTTCCTGCGCCACCTGATTCTGGCGGCGGTCGAAGAATTTCCCCATATTCCTGTGGTCATGCACCAGGACCACGGCACCAGCCCGGCCATCTGCCAGCGTTCCATCCAGTTGGGTTTTTCCTCGGTGATGATGGATGGTTCGCTGGAGGAAGACGGCAAGACACCCGCCAGCTATGACTACAATGTCGAGGTCACCAGGCAGGCAGTGGCCATGGCCCATGCCTGCGGCGTCTCCGTAGAAGGGGAGCTGGGCTGTCTGGGGTCTTTGGAAACCGGTCAGGCCGGCGAGGAAGATGGTGTCGGGGCGGACGGTACCCTGGATCACAGCCAGTTGCTGACCGATCCCGATGAAGCGGCGGAATTTGTCAACGCCACCAAAGTGGACGCGCTGGCCATCGCCATTGGCACCAGCCATGGTGCTTACAAATTCACCCGCCCGCCCACCGGCGATATCCTTGCCATCGAGCGCATCAAGGAAATCAATGCCCGCATCCCCGACACCCATCTGGTAATGCACGGGTCGTCCTCCGTACCCCAGGAATGGCTGGCGGTGATCAATGAGTTCGGCGGTGACATCCCCGAAACCTACGGTGTTCCGGTGGAGGAGATTGTCGAAGGTATCAGGCACGGGGTGCGCAAGGTGAATATCGATACCGACCTGCGTCTGGCCAGCACCGGTGCCATCCGTCGGTTCCTGGCCCGGAATCCCAGTGAATTCGATCCGCGCAAATACCTGTCCAAGGCAACCCAGGCGATGAAGGAGATATGCCTTGCCCGTTACGAGGCCTTCGGCACGGCCGGAAACGCCAGCAAGATCAGACCCATCAGTCTTGAGGATATGTTCAAGCGTTACGAGGCGGGCGAACTTGACCCCAAGGTCAACTAGCCGGCTACCGTAATCAGGGAATTTGCATGCCTGAATCAGGTCCTGGTGGGGGGCGTGCGGCGCTTCCCGGCGATCGCCTGACCCTCGACCAGCTCAATGACCTACGCGCCGCTCTGCCGGACCTGAATTTTGATATTCGGGAAGTCAAGGCGGTGCCGTCCCCGATGCTGGCGGAAGCGTATCTGAGCCATTACGGGCTCAATTTTGACGATCGGTACTTTCACCGCTGGGGTCGGGTGATGCTGCCCCGTTACACCATCGCCTGTCATTACTGGTTGCCGACCTTGCAAGCGACCTTGCCGTCCAAAGGCATGGTGCTTGTAGTCCACGGGTATTTCGACCACGTCGGCCTGTATGACCATTTGATTCGCCATTTGCTCGACACAGGGTACGGTGTCGTGGCCTTCGACCTTCCAGGGCACGGGCTATCCAGTGGCGAGCCCGCGTCCATTGCGACCTTTGATCATTACGTGGAGGTTTTCGACGCAATCTGTGATCGCGCAAGCGCCCATTTTGCCGTACCCCTGTCCGCCGTCGGGCAGAGTACGGGCGGCGCCATTATCCTCAAACATCTGGCGACGGGCCGCAGCGATCTGGCCAGTGCCACTGTACTGGCACCGCTGGTCGAACCGGCCTATTGGTGGGCCAACCGGATTCTGTATGCCTTGACCCACCGGTTTCTCCGAGGGGTCAAACGCTATTTCCTGGCCAACAGTTCCAATGCCGACTTTGTCAACTTTATCGCCAACAATGACCCGCTTCAGGCGCGGCAGATTCCCCTGGAATGGGTGGGGGCAATGAAAGGCTGGGTGGAGGAGTGCCGCACCATGGTGCCCTGCGATTTTCCTGTCACCATCCTGCAGGGCGACAGGGACAACACCGTTGCCTGGCGTAAGAACCTCGAAATACTGGCCCGAAAATTCCCCCGTGCGGCTGTCTGCATCATCAATGGGGCCAGTCATCATCTGGTCAATGAAAGTCGGGATTTAAGAGCCCGGGTCTTTGAGCGGTTAGGCTTCAATTAAACTGATGTTGTGCCCCCTGTTAAAGGGGGATGAGATTTTGATGCCGGTTGGCGAGGACCACCACCTGATTGACTCCACCGTCAACCGGTGGGAGGTCGCTCATTGCCCCGGGGGTATTGTTGGCCTATGGTCGTGGCGACTGTTCGGTAACGGGGGTTGAGTATGCGCGACAGTACGCTGTTTGCCGGGTTGACCGACATTGTCGGTAACCGACACCTGCTAACGGACCCCGAAAGCCTGCAGCGGTTCGGTCTGGATCGCACGGATTTCTGGACGCCGAAACCCTGTGCCGCCGTATTGCCGGCATCGGTGGATGAGGTGCGGGACATCGTCCGCCTCGCCAATCGTCATCGGCTGGCGATTGTGCCTTCGGGCGGGCGCACCGGTTTGTCCGGAGGCGCGGTGGCCGCCAACGGCGAGCTGGTGTTGTCGCTCCAGCGCATGGACAGCATTCTGGAGGTGGATACCGTCGGCCGGAGCCTGCGCTGCGGGGCGGGGGTGGTTACCGGGCATGTCCATCAGGCTGCGCGGGAAAACGGCTTCTACTTTCCAGTCGATTTCGCCTCCTCCGGATCCAGTCAGATCGGCGGCAATGTGGCCACCAATGCCGGCGGTATACGGGTGATTCGTTACGGCATGATGCGGCACTGGGTTCAGGGGCTGAAAGTGGTCACCGGCGCCGGCGATGTGCTGGATTTGAACCGCGGACTGATCAAGAACAATACCGGGCTGGATTTCCGCCAGTTGTTTATCGGTTCCGAAGGCATCCTGGGTGTGATCTGCGAGGTCACCCTGGGGCTTGCCGAGCCGCCGCCCCCTGGCCAGGTAATGGTGTTCGGGTTGCCGGATTATGACGCCCTGATGGCCCTCCTCGGTGAAGCCAGGCGGCAATTAACGCTCAGCGCCTTCGAGTTTTTTTCCGACAACGCCCTCGGCCATGTGTTGGCGCGTTTTGACCTCAAGGCACCATTTTCACAACGCTATCCGTGCTACGGATTGCTGGAATTCGATCGCAATGACGATGCCGCACTGTCACTGTTCCGCTATCTGCAAGAGCAGGGCATCCGGGCGGACGCGGTTATCAGCCACAGTGATGAACAGGTGGCGAGTCTGTGGGCGTTGCGGGAAAACATCACGGAGAGTCTCAGTGCCCGCCAACCCTGGAAGCAGGATATTGCGGTACCGATACCGGTTGTGCCGGATTTCATTCGGGATGTCGGCGGCCTGATTGAAAGTGAGTACTCACCTCTGGAGGCGGTCTGGTTCGGCCACGTCGGCGATGGCAATCTGCACCTGAATATCCTCAAACCCGCCACCTGGGATATGGAGGATTTCGTGGCACAATGCCGCCGTTTGATGATGTCTGTGCTGGAAAAGGTACAATCCTGTGGTGGCAGTATTTCCGCGGAACACGGCGTCGGCCTTCTGAAAAAGCCCTTTCTGCAGTACAGTCGCGAAAGTGCCGAGGTGGAACTTATGCGCCGGGTGAAGGCCGCGTTTGATCCCGCCGGTATCATGAACCCCGGCAAGGTATTTGATTGAGGAAAGCCCATGGAAACCAATGCCCGCCAGCAGCGTTCCGATGTTTCCCCGGTCCGGGATGACCAGAAAAACCTGGTATTGCTGGTCTACATTCTCCAGACGCTCAGTTTTGTCATCGGCGTCACCAGCATTGCCGGCGTGATCGTCAACTACCTCAAGCGAGACGCTGTGCGCGGCACCTGGCTGGAATCCCATTTCCGCTGGCAAATCAAGACCTTCTGGTACATTCTGTTGGGCTATGGTATCGGTCTTATCCTGCTGGTGGTGCTGATTGGCTGGCTGGTGATGCTCGCCACCACAATCTGGTACATATATCGCATCATTAAAGGCTGGTTAGCCTACAGCGACGGCAGGGAGTTGCCCGATGCTTTCTTCTGACAGGGCCTACCACCATCGCCTGGTGGATGGCCGACGATTTTTATCGCCACCCGGCAAGGTTGTCTGTGTTGGACGCAACTATGCCGCCCACGCCCGGGAACTGAATAATCCGGTTCCGGAGTCGCCGCTGCTGTTCATCAAACCCTTCACAGCGGTGGTATTCCTTGACCAGCCGCTGATATTGCGCAAGGCCCTGGGGCCCTGCCATTACGAGACGGAAATGACTGTGCTTATCGGCAAGCGGTTGTCGGAATGCGACCCCGATCAGGCCAGGGACGCCATTGCCGGCGTGGGCATTGGCCTGGATCTGACCCTGAGGGCCCTGCAGGATCAGTTGAAGGCCGACGGACACCCCTGGGAGAAGGCCAAGGCATTTGACGGCTCCTGCGCATTATCCCGGTTCGCGCCCTATAAAGGCGGGGATTTGCAGTCCCTCGATGTGCGCCTCGAACGCAATGGTCGTCGGGTTCAGTCCGGAAATACCGCCCAGATGTGTTTTCCCGTGGTGGACTTGCTGTGCGAGATCAGCCGTTTCTTTACATTGCTGCCCGGCGACGTGGTATTTACCGGTACCCCGGAAGGTGTGGGCGCACTGGAAGAGGGCGATCATTTGCGGTTGATGCTGGGCGACCTGGTAAGTGTTGAGACCTCGGTGACCTACTGCTGATGGAGACTCCTGTCGCCGGCGACCACCCCTACGACCGACTCACCCCGGACCTCATCATGTCTGCGGTGGAAAGCACCGGCGTGCTGTGTGACGGACGTATTCTGGCCCTCAACAGCTATGAAAACCGGGTCTACCAGGTGGGTATTGAGGAATCCGAACCGGTTATTGCAAAGTTTTATCGCCCCGAGCGCTGGAGCGATGGCCAAATCCTTGAAGAGCACACGTTTTGTCACGAGCTGGTGAAACGGGAACTTCCGGTGGTGGCACCACTGGCGCTGGGGGATGAAGGCCGGACCCTGGAGGCGTACCAGGGCTTTCGCTTCGCCGTCTATCCGCGCCGCGGCGGCCGTGCGCCGGAGATGGATGACCTGGATACGTTGTATACCCTGGGTAAAACGCTGGGGCGTCTGCACCGGGTCGGGGCGGTCCGACCGTTTTCAGAGCGCCCGACGTTGACCGTCGAGAGCTTTGGCGAAGACAGCATTGCCTTTATCCGCGAACACTTTATTCCGGCGGATCTCGCTACCGCCTATGGATCGCTGACCGGCGACCTGATGATGGCTATCCGAGAGCTGTTCAGTACCTTGACGTCAACCGATTATATTCGCGTTCACGGCGACTGCCACGGCGGCAATATTCTCTGGCGGGACGAGCAACCCAATTTTGTCGATTTTGATGACGCGCGAATGGCCCCGGCGGTTCAGGACATCTGGATGCTGCTCAGCGGTGATCGGGATCGTCAGCAACGACAGCTGTCGGAGATACTCGACGGCTACAGCGAATTCAACGACTTCGAGCCCCGGCAATTGCGCTGGATCGAGGGTTTTCGCGCCCTGCGGTTGATGTACTTCAGTGCCTGGCTGGCCCGCCGTTGGCGCGATCCGGCATTCCCCCGCGCCTTCCCCTGGTTCAATACGGCGCGGTACTGGGGCGACCATATTCTCGAGTTGCGGGAACAGCTGTCGGCGATCCAGGAGCCGCCCCTCGCCTGGCTGTGAGAAGCGGGGTTGTCTGACAGTTGCCAAAGCATCCTCAAGCGGGCTGTTTATGATAAGAAAAATACTCCTGATTCTGGTTATTGTGACGCTACTGGCGGTGGCTTTCGTCGGCCTTGTGACCTGGCAGTTTTCCCGCGTTGTCACGCCACAGCTGGCGCGTTATCTGGAACCCTATGGGATCGAGGCTCTTCACAGCGCCGATATTCGCTGGCACTGGCATCAGGTGGTGATTGGCGAATTATCTTTCAGTGGCGAGCAGCAGGATTGGCGTTTTTCCGGTCGGGCCGACGGTATTGCCCTGCGCTGGCGCTGGCGCGGTCTCTTTGCCGGAGAAGTGGACAGCCTGGCCATCGACCGGCTGAACATACGTGTGAATCAGACAAGCAGCGCCGCGTCTCCCGACGGGCCTGTCGAGCTGGCTGCGCTTATGCCGCACAACTGGTTACCCGACATCCCGGTGTCAACGGTCCGGCTGGCCCGTGGTGAGTTGATCGTTGAGCTGGCCGACGGCCCGGTGCCGGTCCAGGTTCAGACCCTGAAGTTGCGAAGGCACGGGACAGCAGTCGAAGCGCGTGTCTCCACGCCGGTATCCGCACTTCCAGACCCTGTTCCGGGAGGCGATCTTCGGTTACGACTCAATCTCAGGGACGACGAACAGTCGCCGTTATCGGTCGAGTTGAAGCTCGTCGACGGAGATGAAGAGCCCCCGATTTCGTTTTCCATTGCCGTGAACGACGTGGCTATGCAGGGGGAAGCCCCGATCCCGGTTACTGCCACAGGCTCGATTGATGTCGGTGCCCTGCAAATGCAATGGCCGGAATTGGTCGCCTTCGCCAGGGACTACCTGGGTGAGTCAGGCATCCCGGGTGACGGAGAGTGGCCGGATCTGACCGGTCAGATCACTGTGTCGGCGACCTCGGCGCTGCCGGTTACTGTCGGCGCCGACCTCGGTCAAATACTGGCACAACTACCCCTGGCGCTGGATCTGCACCACCGGCTATCTCTGTCGGACTATGGGATGCCGTCGATGGGGGAGGAAGGTGGTGCCACTGTCCTGGAGGGCATAACCGTCGAGGGCGGCTACCGGTACTCCGGCGCTTCGGGTGCCGGTGAGTTGATGGTCGCCGAGCCCCTGCGTATCGGGGGAAAAATCCGCTTTGCCGACCCGTTGCCCGGTGTGCCAGGCCAATGGCCCGAGGCCGTGCCTTTCACACTCAGAGTCGGTGCGGAAAATGGGACGAATCGGCCCGCCAGTGTCCGTATCGAGGATGGGGCCGTTACCGCCGATAACATCGCGCTTGAACTGATTGTCGGCGACAACGGGGCGCCTTGGCGGCTTCAGGGCCGATTTCTGACCTTGAACGGGGCGCCTGGCAATGGGGCACCTGGCGAGCTGCAATTGAGACTCTCTGCCCCGGTTTACGACGGCGAAAGGCTCTGGCCGGTGGAAGCCGATGCTGCACTGACGTTCCGCCGTGATCAGGGGGCTTTTCCCCTGGCCGGACAACTTATGGTGCCTGCCTACGGCTATACCGGGCAGCTAAATGCCGGGGGTGCAGAACTGCATCTCGACAGCCAGGTGGATATTCCTGTCCTGAGTGCAAAGGTCGCGTCGATCGGGGAGTTACCCGTGTCGCTGGCAATTGCCTCCGGCAAAATGACACTTCAATACGCGTGGACGCGGGGTGCGGAGTCGACGAAGCAGAGCAATCAGCGGGTGCATTTTGAGCTTGCCGACGTCACCGGCCTGGTTGACAGGGTCGCGGTGGAAGGCGGTACCGCTGAAGGCACACTGGTGTTTCAGGACGGCTGGCGCAGTGAACCGGCCCTGGTGTTCGCCGTTGACCGCCTCGCCACGGGTGTTGCCATTGACCGCCTCCGCGGAACCGCCGACGTGTTATCCTCGAACGAGGGCGTCCGCTTGCGGCTGGCCTCTCTGAGCGCTGACTTGTTCGGCGGCAGTGTCCGCTTGGCGGAACCCTTTGTGATGGCGGTGCCCCCGGACTCGGCAAACTTTCGTTTGACGTTGACGGATTGGCAGCTCGGTCAAATACTGGCCCTGTACCGCGATCAGGGGCTTGCCGGCAGTGGTGTGTTATCCGGAACCTTGCCCGTGCAATGGAGCGAAAAGGGTGTCCAGATCGATGGGGGCAGTATTGCCAGTCAACCGCCCGGGGGCCAGATCGTTTATACCCTTAATGGCTCTGGACAAAGTCTGGCGGAACGCAACCGGGAGTTTGGCATGGCCCTGAAACTGCTGGAGAATTTCCAGTATGATCGCCTTGAGGCATCGGCGGTTTTTCAGCCGAATGGCCAGATGTTGCTGGGCCTGAAGCTAGCGGGCCGAAATCCGGACCAGTTTGATGGCAGGGCCGTGAATTTCAACATTAACGTCGAGGAAAACCTCTTCGATTTGTTGACCAGCCTTCAGTTGTCCAGCGATTTGATCCGGCAACTGGAGCTGCGCCTTGATCGGCGCCAATAATGTGACCGAAAGGGTAATGTGATGAACGGAATAAAACAGCTGCTCGCGACAGCCCTGGTGCTGGGGCTTTTGTCAGGGTGTACGCCGACGGTGAAGGTCGAGCCGCCCACCG
>PABE01000111.1 GCA_002702725.1 Porticoccaceae bacterium | reverse complement strand
GCCAATACGGGAAAGGCAGATAACCACCGACAAAGCCCTCCGCTTCATCGTTGCAGCTACTGCACACCGTGATCGCGCAATAGGCGCGATCACCAGGCCGGTTTCGGGCTTGTGGAATCCGAATGGGATCCATTTACCGTTGCGGGGGCAGCGGAGGTTTTGTCACCGGCGGCCTTGAATGCTTGCCGTGACGCACCACTCTTCCCGTTTACCCTGTTCCAGCCATTCCCGGCGAAGGAATGACGAACAGGCACCTGATGCAGGGGGCGGATTGTACGGCCATCTTTCCGGCGGAGTCAAAACCACAGGATAAGGCTCGGGTCCCGGCGTCGCGCCTGCGACAATTTGTCGCATACCCGGCGCGGGTCTGCCGGGCTACGATTGCCAGCCGCTTAGGTTAGCCCGAGGATGCCTTCCATGTCAGTTTCCCGTTGTCGTCATTTGGTCTGGGTCGCCATCGCCGGGCTGGCTGCCGCGACCGCGCTCGCCGATGAACCGGTGGGGAAACGTTCCACGATCGAAACAGTCGAAGTCAGCGCCCGCCGGTTGCCGGTCGACCTGCAGGTGCAGCAGGCGCTCACTCCGGGCGGTGTTACGGTCATTGACGGCGAGGAGCTCTACCGGCGCAGCGTCGCCAGCCTGGCGGACATGTTGCGGTTGGTGCCGGGTATCTGGGCGGTGAGCAACAGCGGCACCGACGGCCTGTTTCTGTCCAGTCGCGGTTCCAACCTGGACGCCACCAATTACGACATGAACGGCATGAAACTGCTACAGGACGGCCTGCCCGTCACCACTGCCGACGGCAACAACCACAACCGTATTATCGATCCGTTGAGCGCCCGCTATGCCAGCGTTGCCCGGGGTGCCAATGCGCTCAGTTACGGCGCCAGTACCCTGGGCGGTGCAATCAATTTCGTCAGCCCCACCGCCGGCGAGGACTTCGACAATCAGCTTTATGTGAACGGCGGCAGTCACGGGCTCTTCCAATCGCGATTGAGTGCCGGCGCGGTCACCGACGATCAGCGGGCCGATGGTCTCATTACCCTGGAGACCAAGCACTGGGACGGTTATCGCGGCCACAACCGGCAGCGGCGCCAGGGTCTGTACGCCAATGCCGGCTGGCGGCTGAACGGTGCCGTGGAAACCCGCTTCTACGCCACTTATGTCGACAATGACGAGGACCTGCCGGGCGCCCTCACCGCCGCCGAGGTGGACGATGATCCGAACCAGGCTGCCCCAAAGGCGATCTCCGGGAACTACCAGAAAGACGTCGAGACCTGGCGTCTGGCGAACAAAACCCGCTGGCAGTTGAGCGGCAACGCGACCCTTGAGGCGGGCCTGTCCTGGGAGGAACAATCCCTGTTCCATCCCATTGTCGACAAGGTGCTGGTCGACTTCGACGGCCCCGGTCCCAACCCGCCGGTAGAGGTGTTCAGTCTGCTGATTGATACGGACCACCGGGATCTGGGGGCCATGGTGCGCTACAACCTGCAACTGGGCAGCCACGACCTGCTGGCGGGTATTCACTACGGGGACAACCGTGTTACCGGCGGCAACTACCGCAACGATGGCGGCCGGCGCAACGGCCTGACCACCAGGGTGGACAACGGTGCCCGCAGCATCGAAGCCTATCTACTCGACCGTTGGCAACTAAACTCCAGGTGGACACTGGTCTATGGCGCTCAGGGGGTGTCGGCGGAGCGTCGGGTGCGCAATATCGCCGTTGCCGACGGTTCGGTCCGTTCCCCCGACGACACCTACGAAAGCCTCAACCCCAGGGCGGGTGTGATCTTCGCCGTCAACGACCGGGTCGATCTGTTCGCCAATGTCAGCCGCCTGTTTGAGGCACCGACGAATTTCGAGCTGGAAGACGACGTTCGCGGCAGTGAACAAACCCTCGATCCCATGCACGGCACCGTTGTCGAAGTCGGTTCCCGGGGACGGTATGGTTTCGGAAACGGTGGTGAATGGCGCTGGGATGCGGCCCTCTACTACGCGCGTATCCGGGACGAAATTCTTTCCGTGGACGACCCCGATGCGCCGGGCACCAGCCTCGCCACCAATGTGGACCGGACCGTCCACGCCGGACTCGAATTTCTGGTCGATGGCCGACTGCCACTGGATGACGGCGGCCTGCACAGTCTGGCGCCCATGGTCAATCTCACCGTCAACCACTTCCGCTTCGATGGCGATGAGGTCTACGGGAACAACCGTCTGCCCGCGGCCCCCGGTTATGTGGTGCGGGCGGAATTACTCTACCGCTACAGGGAAGGCTTCTATGCCGGCCCGATCCTGGATGTGGTGGATGGGCGCTACGCTGATTTTATCAATAGCCATACCGTCGACGGCTATACACTGATCGGCCTGCGCGCGGGCTTCGACGGTGACGGCTGGCAACTGTTCGCGGAGCTGAGAAACCTGCAGGACAGGGACTACATTGCCAGTCATGCCGTGGTCAACCGGTACAGCGCCACATCGGCAATCTTCAACCCCGGTGAACCCCGTTCGGCCTATGTGGGTGTCCGCTTGACGTTTTGAGCCGTGCGTCCGGTTAGCAGAAATCCTCATCACATCTGGGATTGGAGATAGTTGGGCAATCCCAGCCGGCTGACCAAACCCAGCTGCTGCTCCAGCCACCAGGCGTGGTCCACCTCCGTGTCTTCGAGCAATTGCTGGAGCATGTCACGGGTCACATAGTCCTGCTCCCGTTCACACAGGGCCATGGCGTCCTTTAGCATTCCGTCCACGGCGTATTCGACGTCCAGGTCGAATTGCAGCATTTCGGGGACATCGCTGCCGACCTTTATTCCCGGTTCGCGCCGGGTCAAGTCCGGTGTGCCCTCCAGGAACAGAATCCGTTCGATGAGCATTTTCGCGTGGCGTTTTTCGTCATCAAACTCGTGGCCAATGCGCTCGTAGAGCTTGGTCAGCCCCCAATTCGCGTACATTTCGGAGTGAATAAAATACTGGTCCATGGCCGCCAGCTCGCAGGCCAGCAGTTGATTGAGCTGTTGGATAATCGCGGTGTTGCCTTTCACGTCGGGAAACCCTGTTTGATTGAGTGCCGGTTAATTCTAGTGGATTCGGGGCTCGTGTGCCGGGCCGGGATTGGCAAACCTGTGCTGTGGCCAGTCAGTATCCAGGGACGTTAAGGGGCCTGGGGAAGGGTGTCCTTGCTGAAGCCGTGCTCCGCCGGTCGGGCATCGTCACCCATATTCACAAACACAATCCGGTCGATGGACACAATGGTGGCCTTGGTCACCTTGTTGCGGATTTCCGCGCACAGGGTAATCGATGTTTTGCCCACGCCGATAACTCCGACCCCCATTTCGATCACATCGCCAAGGCGGGCGGAACTGATGAAATTGACTTCCGACATGACCTTGGTGACCAGGTGTTTGTTATTGCCCAGCCGGGTCATGGCATAGATCACCGATTCCTCGTCGATCCACGATAACAGCCGACCGCCGAACAGGCTGCCGTTGGGGTTGAGGTCCTCGGGTTTGATCCACTTGCGGGAGTAGAAATCCATGGCGGGGTCTGCATGCTGGTTACCTGCGATGGGACGTTACCATATCCCGAATGGAAAAGATCGCGGGTCGCGTCGACTACCAGTCCAGATAAACATCCCCGGGGTGAAACCGGTAATCCGCCCGTGACGCCGCTTTTGTCTCCCGCATTTGTTTGACCAGCCGCTGTGCCGCCAGTGTCCACAGGGCATGCTCATCGGAGAGTCGAAAACCAAGATCAAGCAACTCGGCTGCTATCGCGCGTCTCGCCCCGATGGCGTGGGCGATTGACTGAAAGGGCCCCTGCTGGTGGTCTTTTTCGGGGAGGTTTCCGAGGTTGCCGCTCAGGGCGATCAGTGCCGAGGTGCGGTCCGTTTCGCTGCGAATGTGCATTTCCACCCTCTGGCCGTTCGGGCCGAGGAGGACAAGGGGCGCGGGGCTGCCGGGTGTACTTTGGTCGTAGCGAAGGCGCATGGCGTTTCCTTTCTTTATCGATAACTAATAGCCCCGTTGTCCGGCCAGGTCAAATAGCCTCGACCCATAGGCTTACACCCGCTGCCGTTGATGTTCGGGGGCAAACGGGTAAAGTGTGGATAACGCCCGATGATGGAATGGGTCTGGCATGGAGACGCCTTGTGGCTGAAAAAACGAATACCCTCTTGTGGATGGCTGTTGTGGTGCTGGCGTTGCTGATGGTGTTTCCGGTTAGCGCCGACATCTATCGCTGGACGGACGCGGATGGCAAGGTGCATTTCAGCGACACGCCACCGGAGGACGGGCAGCGTGAACCGGCGCAGGTGGAGGTGGTGAACCCGGAGCCCCTAAATGCGGTGGCAATGCCTGAACCGAGGCCGGAAAAGCCGGCATCGACACGGGCGTCCGTTGCTTCCGGCGGGGAAAAGGTGGTCATGTACGCCACCGAATGGTGTCCCTACTGTCGCAAGGCGCGCCGCTATTTCCGCAAGAACCGTATTCCTTTCGTGGAATACGATGTGGAGAAGTCCGAGCGTCGCATGCGGGAGTTCAAGCGCCTGGGCGGCACCGGCTATCCGTTGATCCTGATCGGCAAACGGAAGATGCAGGGCTTTAGCGCCGAGGGCTTTGAACGGCGATACAACCGCTGACAGGCCATCCGATGGCGGTCACGTCCACGTTAAAAAGCGAGGCAGCCGGGTCCGTTCTTCAATCGGCGATTTTGCAGGTATTGACGCGGCCGATTGGTTCCCGCCTATACTGATTGCGGTGTGGGATATATGCGGGAGGCCAGTCTAATGCGTCCCCTCATCAGGCGGAAAATAACATTATCAATGGTCGTTTTTGCCCTCTTGCTGACGGCCTGCAGCAGCACCACGTTTTTTTATAACCGGCTTGATGCGCTACTGCCCTGGTATGTGGAGCGCTTTGTGGATCTTGAGCGGGATCAGCGCGCGCAACTGGATCAGCTGCTGGAGACTTTTCTGATCAAACACCGGCGCGAGGAATTGCCGTCCTACGTCGCCATTCTCGATCAGGCGCTATCGACACTGGAGGGTCCTGTTACCAGGGCGCAGGTGGCGGAGATTTATCGGGAGGGCGAGCGCGCAGCGGCCAGGCTTCAGCAGAAATCCCTCACCTGGATGCTGGTTATGGGGGCGGAACTGTCGGACGCGCAAATTCATGCCTTCATCGCGGAGTTGAATGAGCGTCAGCAAGACTATCGCGAAGAGTATTTAAGCCGGGATGATCAGGCCTACCGCCGGGAGATCGCCAGATCCCTGGTGTCCTTTGGCAAGCGGTACCTGGGTCGCCTCGAGCAGGCACAGCGTACGCACCTGGGGGAAGCAGCGGAAAGCGTTCAGCGCTGGGACAGCATCTGGTACGAGGAGCGTGCCGATATGATCGCCAGCCTGGAATCGTTGCTCATCGAGCGTCGACCGGGCTGGCAACGGGCCGTGCGCGATCTCCTCAAGGCCCCCTACCGACGTCCGGAAGCCCGGCATGCCCTGGACCATAATCTGGCAGTGCTGCAGGGCGCCGTCGCCGATCTGTTGAACAGCCGCACCGAACGTCAGGATCGTCACCTGCGACGGGAGCTGACCGGCCTGCGCAGTGATCTGGTGGCGCTGATGGATGAGGCCGAAGGGGCGGTTTTTGCGCAGGCAAATGAAACAGGGGGCGACACCGGCATCGTCCGCTGAGTGGAGTCGGCCTGTTACAATGGCGTTTTTGTCCCGGGGTTCCCATGGCCGATATTGGTCGTTTCAACACCTTACCCATTCTCGAGCGGGTACCGTTCGGCCTCTATCTGGACGGCGGCATCGAGGGTGACATACTGTTACCCAATCGTTATATCCCGACCGATCAGCCCACCGAGCCGGGTGACCGGCTGCGTGTATTCGTGTACCTCGACAGCGAGGATCAGTTGATTGCCACCACGGAGTCCCCCATGGCTCAGGTGGGGGAGTTTGCCAGTCTGAAGGTCACGGATGTCAACCGGGTGGGGGCCTTTCTCGACTGGGGGCTAGCCAAGGAGTTATTGCTGCCCCACGGCGAGCAACAGCGGCCCGTAGAGGTCGGGGAATACTGCGTGGTTCACGTCTATCTGGATAACAGCGAACGGATCAGCGCCTCCAGTAAGCTGGACCGCTTCCTCGACAGGACGCCAGTGGAATATTCGCCCGGACAGCAGGTGAACCTGTTGATAGTGTCCAGGACCGACCTGGGCTTCAAAGCCATTATCAATGATCGCCACTGGGGGCTGATCCATCACAGCGAGGTGTTCCGGTTTCTGCGCAAGGGAATGCGGGAAGCGGGGTTCATCAAGGTCATTCGACCGGATGGCAAGATTGATCTCACCCTGCAGGCGCCCGGTGGTCGGGGCCGGGATGCCCTTCAGTCACAGATACTGGCGCGTCTCGAGCAGGCTGCTGGCGTTTTGCCGTTGAGCGATAAAAGCGCACCGGAGGTTATCACCCGCGAGTTCGGTGTCAGCAAGGCGAGCTTCAAGAAGGCCATCGGCGGCCTTTTCAAGGCGGGGGACATTGTGATTTATCCCGACCGCATCGAGCGGATTTCAGACTGAGTCCCCCGGGTTGTTCACGCCTGCTGACTACTCGTCCACGTCGTGATTTTCCCGCTCCACGGCCCGGTAGCCGATATCGCGGCGGTGGTACATGTCTTTCCAGCTGATGTCGGCGGCCACGTGATAGGCCCGCTGCTGTGCTTCACTGACAGTATCGCCAAGGCCGACGACGCACAGCACGCGGCCGCCGGTGGTGATCACCTGGCCATTGGCGTCGAGGGCTGTGCCCGCGTGGAAAACCTTGGCGTCCTCGCTCTCGATGGCGGGAATGCCGTGGATGATATCGCCCTTGCGATAGCTGTCGGGGTAGCCGCCGGCGGCGAGGACAACACCCAGGGCGGCGCGGTCATCCCACTCGACGCTCACCTGATCCAGTTCCCGGTTAAGGGCCGCCTGGCAAAGCGCCACCAGATCCGAACGCAAGCGCATCATGATTGGCTGTGTTTCCGGATCACCAAAGCGGCAGTTGAATTCAATGACCTTGGGGGTGCCGTCCGGCATCACCATGAGTCCGGCATAAAGAAAGCCGGTGTACTCGTTGCCCTCGTCGGCCATACCCCGAACCGTCGGAAGGATGACATCTTCCATGGCCCGCTTGTGTACGCCGGCGGTGACCACGGGTGCCGGTGAATAGGCCCCCATGCCACCGGTGTTGGGCCCTTTGTCGCCATCATAGGCCGCCTTGTGGTCCTGGGAGCTGGCCATGGGCAGCACGTGCTCGCCGTCGACCATAACGATAAAGCTTGCTTCTTCCCCGGCGAGAAATTCCTCGATTACAACACGGTGCCCGGCTTCGCCGAAGGCATTGCCGGCGAGCATGTCGCGCACGGCGGCCTCCGCTTCTTCGAGGGTATGGGCAACGATAACCCCTTTACCGGCGGCCAGGCCATCGGCCTTGATCACAATGGGGGCGCCCTTTTCCCGCAGATAGTCCAGCGCCGGCTCAACGTCAGTGAAATTGCGGTATTCGGCGGTCGGAATGTTATGGCGAGCCAGGAAGTCCTTGGTGAATGCCTTGGAGCCCTCCAGTTGAGCCGCACCTTTGGTGGGTCCGAAGATTGCCAACCCTTCGGCCTCGAAATGGTCCACAACGCCGTCGACGAGGGGTTGTTCCGGGCCGACGATGGTCAGGCCGACGCCATTGGTTTTGGCGAAATCAGCCAGGGCCTTGAAGTCAGAAATATCAATGGTCACATTCTCGATGTTCGGCTCCCGGGCGGTGCCGCCGTTGCCCGGGGCAACAAAGACCGTTTTCACCTGGGGGCTTTGAGCCGCCTTCCAGGCCAGGGCATGTTCCCGTCCACCGCTGCCGATAATGAGAATGTTCATACAAGCGCTCCGTCGTCGCTATTGTTTGACCCAGGCTGTCTGAAGCAAACAGCCACAAAAACAGTGTAATCCATGAAACAGCCGTGTGCCCGGGCGGGGGAAGCCGGTCGGGTCAGTGGCGGAAGTGCCGCATGCCGGTAAACACCATGGCCATGCCGTGCTCATCGGCGGCGGCGATTACCTCGTCGTCGCGGATTGAGCCGCCAGGCTGGATAACACAGCTGATACCGACCGCCGCGGCGTTGTCGATGCCGTCGCGGAACGGGAAGAAGGCGTCGGAGGCCATCACCGCGCCTTTCACTTCAAGGCCGGCGTGCTCGGCCTTGATGGCTGCGATACGGGCGGAATTGACCCGGCTCATCTGGCCGGCACCGATGCCGATGGTGCGTAAATCTTTGCCATAGACGATGGCATTCGATTTGACCATCTTGGCGACTTTCCAGGTGAACAACAGGTCGCGGAGTTCCGCGTCCGTGGGTGCCCTCCGGGTTACCACTTTGAGGTCGGCCGCGGTCACCATGCCCAGATCCCTGTCCTGCACCAGAAGACCCCCGTTGACGCGTTTGAAGTCAAAGTCGGCCTCCGGTTTGTCTGTCCATTGGCCACTGGCGAGCAGGCGCACGTTCTTTTTTGCCGCAACCGCTTCAATGGCGGCATTGCTGATGCTGGGGGCGATGATCACCTCGACGAACTGGCGTTCGCAAATCAGCTGCGCGGTCTCGCCATCGAGTTCGCGGTTGAAGGCGATAATGCCTCCGAATGCCGATTCGCTGTCGGTACCAAAGGCCAGCTCATAGGCAGTCTTCAGATCCGACGCCACGGCGACGCCGCAGGGATTGGCATGCTTGACGATCACGCAAGCGGGTTCGTCAAAGAGCTTGACGGTTTCCAGGGCGGCGTCGGTGTCGGCGATGTTGTTGTAGGACAGTTCCTTGCCCTGGATTTGTGTGGCACTGGCGATACTGCCGGCGACGGGTTCGGCTTCGACGTAGAACGCGGCCTTCTGGTGGGGGTTCTCGCCGTAGCGCATGCCCTGTTTCTTCAGGAACTGCAGGTTGAAAGTGTCCGAGAAATCCCGTTTCTCATTGGCGGTGTTACGGGCACCGAAGTGATTGGCGATCATGCCGTCGTACTGGGCAGTGTGTTCGAAGGCCTTGACCATCAGTGCGTAGCGGGTCTCGTAACCCAGCTGGCCATCCCTGGAGCGAAGTTCCTCGAGAACCGGGCCATAGTCACTGGCGTCGACGACAATGGCGACATCCCTGTGGTTTTTGGCGGCGGAGCGGACCATGGTCGGGCCACCGATATCAATGTTTTCAATGGCGGTGGGCAGGTCGCAGTTCGGGTCGGCGACGGTGGTTTTGAACGGGTACAGGTTGACCACCACCATGTCGATGGGCTGAATACCGTGCTCGGCCATTACCGCATCGTCAGTGCCCCGTCGGCCGAGGATGCCGCCGTGTACTTTCGGGTGCAGCGTCTTTACCCGGCCGTCCATCATCTCGGGAAAGCCCGTGTAGTCAGAGACTTCGACCGCCGCGATACCGTTTTCCCTGAGCAGTCTGAAAGTACCGCCGGTGGACAGGATCTCGACCCCCAGGTTTGTCAACGCCTGGGCGAAGTCCACGATGCCGGTTTTATCGGACACACTGATCAGGGCGCGGCGAACGGGTTTCAATTGCTCTGTCATGGGGCGGTCTCTCGCTGTTGGGGGGGTTAAAGCAGGTTGTATTGCTTGAGTTTCTTGCGCAGGGTGCCGCGGTTCAATCCGAGCATTTCCGCGGCGCGACTCTGGTTGCGCTGGGTGTAGTGCATCACCGCCGACAGCAATGGCGCTTCGACCTGCTCCAGCACCAGTTGATAAAGGTCGCTGGCCGGCTGGCCGTCGAGTTCGGAAAAATAGGCCGACATCGCCTGTTCCACATGGTCCCTCAGGGATTGCTGGCGCGGTGCCGGTCCGTCAATGGGGGTAACGTCTTTCTCGCTGTGAAGAGTGAAGCGGTTGGCGGCATTCATGCTGCTCGTTCCTGATATTGTTCGATGTTGTTGAAATAGTGATCAAGCGCTGCAAGCTGCTCTCCAGGGTCGGTCAGGCCATTGAAACGCCGGCGAAAGCCACTGCTATTTGCGCGGGTTTCCAGATACCAACCCACATGCTTGCGGGCGATGCGTACCCCCATGAAAGACCCGTAGTGCCGGTGCAGGTGGCCGACGTGTTCTGACAGGATGGCCCGTACTTCCTCCCCGTCTGGGGAGGGCAGATGCCGGCTGGTGTCGAGATAGTGATTGATCTCCCGGAACAACCAGGGGTTGCCCTGGGCGGCGCGGCCAATCATTACCGCCGCGGCGCCGGTGTGGTCGAGGACATGCCGGGCCTGTTGCGGGCTGGTAATGTCGCCGTTGGCGAATACCGGTATTCGGACTGCATCGACAATGGCGGCTGTTGTGTCGTGTTCCGCCTGACCGCGAAACTTGCAGGCGCGGGTGCGGCCGTGCACGGTCAGTGCCTGAATGCCGGACTGCTCTGCGATACGAGCGATGGTGATGCCGTTTTTGTGGTCCGGGGCCCAGCCGGTGCGGATCTTCAGGGTTACCGGTACGTCGACCGCCGCAACAACTGTTTCGAGTATGTCGGCGACCAGTGATTCGTCGCGCAGGAGGGCCGAGCCAGCGGCCCGCTTGCACACTTTCTTGGCCGGGCAACCCATGTTGATATCAATAATCTGGGCGCCCAGGGCGACGTTTTGCCGCGCGGCCTCGGCCAGCATGGCGGGCTCGGCGCCGGCGATCTGAACGATGCGGGGTTCGGGTTCACTCGAATGGGGCAGGCGTCTTCTGGATTTGTCGGTATGCCACAGGCGGGTATCGGCCGTTACCATTTCCGACACCGTAAGCCCGGCGCCAAAACGGCGGCAGAGCTGTCGGAAGGGCAGGTCTGTCACCCCCGCCATCGGAGCGAGGATGGTCTGCCTGTTAATGGTGAAATCGCCAATCCCGAACAAGGGGCCGCCTCGTTGTCTGCTGTGAGCCTTGGGGGGGCGCTATGATACCCCCTGCGGGGGTGCGGAAAAAGACCGATCCGCCCGGCGGCGGCAAAAAACTCACCGACGTGGGCTGTCGGCAGCTCCGTTACCGAGTTGAAGCCGGTAGGACACCGCCGACGGTCCGGGATCCAGAATATCCAATTGGACCTGAATCGGCTGATCGCTTGGCATAACGCCACTGGCCCGACGGCCAGGCAGATACTGTTGCGGTGTAAAGGTGTCCCGGGCAACCACCTGGCCCTGTAGATCTTCGAACAGCAGGGTAAGCGGCGGGAAGGGCTGGGCAAAGGGGGCATGGTTGGTGAGAGTGGCGGTCATGCGCAGGGCGCCGGTGTAGGCGGGGTGGCTGCGTACCACCAGTTGACTGCTGGTGATCCGGCCGATATCGGCAAGGGGTGCCAGTTCGCACCGGGCAAGTGCGCACACTTTTTCCAGGTAGGGTCGCCATAACGGGCTTTGCGCGAGGTTGTCGGCATGCCAGTAGAGGTACTGAACAGGTAACGCCAGCAAGCCGATAAATGTGGCGGCATACCACAGCCCGTGGTGGCGGCGGGGCTCGGGGGCAGGTGAAAGTTCGTGGTCGAGGGCCTCCTGGCCGGTGCCCTTTGGCAAAACCGGCTGGTGTTCAAGGGGTTCGAGGAAAACACTGTCTGGCTCTGGCTCTGGCTCTGGCTCTGGCTCTGGCTCTGGCTCTGGCTCTGGCTCTGGCTCTGGCTCTGGCTCTGGCTCTGCGCCTGATGGGGAGACGGGTTCATAAATGTACGCATTTACGACGGTCCCAGGGTTGACCGGGTAATACCCTTCGTTGCTTGACAGGTTGACGCCGGAGACCTCCTGCGAAGGTTCGGGGGTGGCGTCTTCTGTCAGGCCGCGGACTGACGGGGCTGATGTGGTTCGCTGATACGAAGGCGCGATTGGAGGAATGGTGGTGTCCGGTTCCGTCGGGCTGAATCGCACACCGTCACCGGAAAGGCGGTCGAGGAGGCGAACGTCAAAGTGATCGTCGATCAGCAGTTCGTCGTCGGGCAGGGTTGTGCGCAGGTGTCCGCTGTCTTCCAGTAACCTCGGGTCAAAGTTGTCATCGATCAGGAAGTCGTCGTCATCGGCTGGCCGCTGTGGTGGCGACTCCGTTGCGGCGGGGTGAAAGCGGGTCTGGCATCGCGGGCAACGGATCCGGTTGTCCGACGTATCGTTGGCAACGAATGTGAAGGTGTGTTGGCAGGCTGGGCATTGAGCGGTTGGCGGGCTCATGGTCTGTTGCCCTGTCATGCTCTGGTGGCAGTTCGAGTACCGGTCAGGCGGACCCATTCTTCCCGCAGGGCCGGTGGCGCGAAGTTCACTGCCGGGTAGGCGGATTGTACTTCCATTGCCTGCCCCGCAGTGATGCCCGAAAGGCACAATTTGCCGCCGGGAAGGGTGAGGTTGGTCAGGGTGTCTGCCAGGCTGATCAGCGGCCCAGCGAGAATATTGGCCACCAGCACATCCACCTGACAGTCGGGGTGCCGTTGTCCCAATTGCTCGGGGGCACAGGCACTCAAGCGGTGTTCGTCGATGTCATTGCGGGCCAGATTGTCCCGGGTGGCAACCAGCGCCTGGGGATCATTGTCGACGGCGATAACCCGTTCGGCGCCAAGCAGCAGGGCGGCGATGCCGAGGATGCCGGAGCCGCAGCCGTAGTCGACCACGGTGCGTCCCGCGAGATCAATGCTGTCCAGCCACTGCAGGCACAGGAAGGTGG
>PABE01000110.1 GCA_002702725.1 Porticoccaceae bacterium | reverse complement strand
TTTCAATTTTCATAAGGCACATCCCCATTCTACGGGGCCTTTCGTGGGCGGGCCGCTATTTTGCCGATTTCCGACCCGGGAAAAAAGCCCGGACAACAAAATGAAATATCGCCAATCAGCGCTTGCCATTCGCGCGCACGCTGGCAAGAATACCGCCGTCGCCCCCCGGGGGCGTCATCCCCTCTCGTTTGGAGTACCCCGTTCGTGCTCAGTTACCGCCACGCCTTTCATGCCGGCAATTATGCCGACGTCCTTAAACACCTGGTTTTGACTCGCATCCTTGTCCACCTGACCCGAAATAAAGGCCCCCTGTGCTACATCGACACCCATGCGGGCGCCGGTGGCTATGCACTCACCAGCCCGGAAGCCATGAAGGTGGGTGAATATCGCGACGGCATCGAGCTTATCTGGCAAAGGAATGACGGACCGCAGGGAATCCAGGACTACAGGGCCCTGGTTGCCAGGTTCAACCGGAATAATACCCACCTGGCTTACTATCCCGGCTCGCCCTGGTTGGCCGGCCAATTGCTGCGCCCGGATGACAGAGCTATATTCTGCGAATTGCATCCCGCCGATTTTCCCATCTTGCAATCCCGGTTTGCCGGCCAGCGGCGTCGGGAATGTTGCCGCCAGGACGGATACACCCGGAGCCTGGCGCTGGTGCCACCAATCGAAAGGCGGGGATTGATCATGATCGACCCAAGCTATGAACAAAAGAAAGAATTCGACCAGGTAACAACCCACATTCAACAACTGCACCGACGTTTCGCCACCGGTGTCTATGCCCTGTGGTATCCGATCGTCAACCATGAATCTATCAACCGCATGAAACGGCGACTTGTGGCGAGCGGCATCCGCCGCATTGAAAGCTACGAACTGTTCCGCGACGCCAGTCTGAAAAGCGGCGGTATGGCGGGTACCGGCGTAATCGTTATCAACCCGCCATGGACCTTGCGGGAAGAAATGCAGGGATCCCTTAACTATCTGACCGACATCATGGCCCGCGCACCGAACCCCGCCTTCCAGATCGAGGTTCTGGTTCCGGAGTGACGCACCCCTATTGCTTGAGGCGGTAACCCGTTTTGAAAATCCACGCCACGATAACAAGGCATACGAGTAGGAACATCAGAGTCATGGCCAGGCTGACGGCAAGGCTGACATCCGACACGCCATAAAAACTCCAGCGGAAACCACTAATGAGATAGACGACGGGATTAAACAGGGTAACGGTTTGCCAGAACGGGGGTAGCATACTGATCGAATAGAAGGTGCCGCCAAGGAACGTAAGCGGCATGACGATCATCATGGGAATGACCTGCAGCTTTTCAAAGCTGTCCGCCCATATACCGATGATAAAGCCAAAGAGACTGAAACTGACCGCCGTTAACAGCAGAAACGTCAGCATCCAGATCGGGTGCTGAATATCGTAGTCGACAAAAAATTGCGCCGTGAGCAGCGCCAGCGCCGCCAGTATCAGCGACTTGGTGGTGGCCGCGCCCACATAGCCAATTACCACCTCAACCACGGAAACCGGTGCCGAGAGCACCTCGTAGATGGTACCGAGATAACGAGGCATATAGATGCCAAACGAGGCATTGGATATGCTCTCGGTCAGAAGCAGAAGCATGATCAGGCCGGGCACTATAAAGGCGCCGTAACCCACACCGTCAATGCTCATCAGCCTCGAGCCAATGGCTGAGCCGAAGACGATGAAGTAGAGAGAGGTCGAAATCACCGGCGAGGCGATGCTTTGCATCAGGGTGCGCCAGGTTCGCGCCATTTCCATGGTGTAGATCGCCCGGATGCCGTAATAATTGATCATGGGGCCCTCACCAGGCTGACAAATATTTCCTCCAGGGAACTCTCCGTTGTGGTCAGGTCTCCGAAGTCTATGCCGTTATCCGCAAGGGACCTGAAAATATCTGCGATTCCCGACCGGTCGCGCTGACTATCAAAGGTATAAACCAGGGCGTCGCCGGATTCAGTCAGGGTCAGCCCTCGCTCGGACAAAGCCGCGGGAAGTGATGCCAATGGCCGATGTAACTGGATGGTCAACTGTCGTTTGCCCATCCGTTTCATCAATCGGTCCTTGTCCTCGACCAGAACGATACAGCCCCGATTGATAATTCCGATCCGGTCGGCCATTTCCTCCGCTTCTTCGATATAGTGGGTGGTCAAAATAATGGTGACGCCGTTATCCCGAAGTCCTCGCACCAGCGCCCACATGTCGCGACGCAGATCGACATCCACACCAGCGGTGGGCTCGTCGAGAAACAGGATGCGGGGTTCGTGGGCCAGTGCCTTGGCGATCATGACCCGTCGCTTCATACCGCCGGACAACGCCATCATAGGGCTGTTTCGCTTGTCCCAAAGGCTCAAGTCCCTGAGAATTTGCTCGACACGGGATGGATTCGGCGCAAGGCCAAACAGACCGCGGCTGAATGCCACGGTCGCCGATACGGTTTCGAATCCTTCAATGAATAACTCCTGGGGAACCAGGCCAATCATCGAACGGGCCTTGCGGAAGTCCCTGCTGATGTCGAAACCCGCTACCGAGACCTGTCCCTCCGTGGCAGTGACAATGCCGCAGACAATATTGATCAGCGTCGTTTTACCTGCTCCGTTGGGGCCCAACAACGCAAAAATCTCGCCCTTACGGACATCAAGATCCACGGCATCCAGGGCACAGTGTCCACCCGCATAACGCTTCGACAAACGGGAAACGGACAATATAGAAAGGCTATCGTCAATCAAGCGCGCTCCTGGCGGGAGGGGCCCTATCGGGAACCAGAGGGCAAAGGACGGAAATTAACGGCCCGGCGAGATGCCCGGCCGCGATTGCGCGGTTCGCGGAAACCTAGTCCGCGACTTTCAGCTGACCGCCCTTACCCAAACCGCCTTCGACAGTCTGGGCGCGGTAGTTGCGAAGAGCCCTCACCATCTGGTTATAGGAATCCGCAAACGCTGCCGTAATTACCTTGCCCTCGGGCGTATTGGTAAAACCGCCAACCCCCCCGCCGGCTCCGCCACCGAAGGCGCCGCCAAACAGGTTCAGATCGAAGTTTTTGGCACTGCCCACAGACGAGGAAATCTGTACAGAGGATCTGTTATCCACCAGCAACAACGTTGTCGCCGCCTCGTTGGATTTGACCCCGCCGGCAATGGCACCGAAAACACGGCCACCACTACCACCGATCAACCCCCCCAGAGCACCACCCAGACCGCCGGTCCCCTTGGCAGCGAACTGGATACTGGGACTCATCGTATAATCGGCGGCCACCATTTGGCCCTTGCCGAAATTGCTTCCGGCCCGCATTTCACCCGACGCTTCCAGGGCCCGTTCCTGCATCAGGTTGTTCATGGCCTGCCCCCGTTCCACCACCACGAAACAGTTGGACTGCTGGATCATCATCCGCAACACCGGCACAGTGCTCCCCAGGCGCGGATACCGGGAGATGTAGTCCCCCCACCACGGAGCGCCCTGATCCTCAACAACCGCCAGTGTGCCCAATGCATCGGGGCAGTATTCCAGTTGGGGATTAGCACCCTGGGAGTTGGCACCACCCGCGGCGCCGGTCGCGGTCATATCGGACGCACCACCCAACTTGGGTTGCGTTGCATTGACGCCGAAACTGGCTGCCACCAGCGCCAGACCTAGAACAAATCGATACCTTTTCATGGCTGTTCCCTCATCGTTGTTTATTAATTGTGACCACCCCTGCGATCGCGGCACCGGACAGATTGCCTGACCTACTGCCTGCTAAAGATGGTCACAGACATGCTTGTCGGCATTGCTGTCGCCACCATCCTCCGTCTGGCTGTCAATATAATCCATCATACTCGGCATCATCGCCATGGCCATTTCACCACAGGACCTGAGTTGCTTCATGGCATCCGACTGGGCCATCTTGACCCCGAAGGCCATGGCCTTGGCCTGAGCTCCGTCACGATCGCCGGCGGAGCACATTCGCTTGAGTTCACTCTGCATAGCCTCGGCCTCGTTTCCGATAGCTTCCAGCTGATCCTGATCAATCTCGGCCATGCACGCCTGCATTTGCATTGCCCCCTGCATCAACTTTTGCATCTGTTCCTGGTTCATACCGTCTGGCTGTGACAGCGCCAACGCAGGGATCACTATCAGGCTCATCAGGATAAAACGTTTTAACATAGCAAAGTAGCTCCTTAACAGACTTGTAAACACATAAAATCACGACTGGACTGCTTTCAGAATAGCGGATATTTGAGCACAACGGTCTCTCCTGGCCAAGGCTCGTCCCGCTAAGAGGGGACAAACGGAGCCTGTTCGACCTGTGTGGCCCACACTGCCAAGTAACCGAACATTCAAACGTCACCGAGATAGGCGGCAGAACCAGACCCTCGCAAGCGGGTTGGTCTGCACTTTTCCCCAGCCTTCTTAAACCGATCAGGCCAAATCCCCCCGGCGGGCAACCCTGGACCACAGGTCTTGTCATGGGATTCAGCTTATCTTACTGTGTCTTTTTTCGCTTGAAGGCATCCCCCTTATGGTTCCGGGGCAGTCAGCTTCGACGACGAAAACAACGCTCATCAAACGGACACCGGCTTATCGCCAGTCCCTGGCTCGGGCTGTCGGGCTACTGAAACACCCCGACCGACTCGAACGGCTGCTCGCTGGCGCCAGCCAGAAGGCGGAACAACACAGGACCCTGCTCGCCGGCATGGGAGAATCCCTGAACGCCTCCTTCCGCCTGGTCAGGGCCTATAGTGCAGGCGACTACCGGGAGATACCCTGGCGTCAGATGGTGCTGCTGATCGCTTCCCTGGTTTACCTGATCGTACCGACGGATTTGGTGCCCGATATTGTCATCGCCGCAGGTTATATCGATGACGCCATGCTCCTGACCTGGACCTTGAAAACACTTTCCGGGGAACTGCGCCGGTTCCGGCATTGGGAAGAGGGTCAAACCACAGCCACTACAGAATCCACGTCTGCCGGCCCCGGGAGCTAGCCATTGAGGGACCGCGTAGAACGGCTGCATCGCGGCCTGTTGATCGCCCTGCTGATTGTCATGAGCATCGAACTTGTCGCGGTGCTTTACAAGCAACAATGGCACCATGCGTTCCTGCTACTTTGCATCAGCATGCTGAGCTTGTTTCCGGTAATCCTGCATCGACAATACAGCATCACCATTACCGCTGAATTTCAGATACTGACTGTCGTGTTTGTGTTTGCCGCCCTCTTCCTTGGCGAGATACACAGCTACTACGACCGGCTCTGGTGGTGGGACATCGCTCTCCACGCAAGTTCAGGATTACTGCTTGGGCTGCTGGGTTTTTTACTGGTCTATGTGCTCAACGAGAACGAACGGATCGGCCTCTCGTTGCAACCGCGTTTTGTGGCATTGTTTGCCTTTACCTTCGCGGTTGCCATCGGCACATTGTGGGAGATTTTTGAATTCTCGATGGACCGAAACCTCGGGCTGACCATGCAAAAGCCCATGTTCGGCGACGACTCGGGACTGACGGATACCATGTGGGATCTCATCGTCGATGTCATAGGAGCATTGATTATCAGTCTTTTGGGCCTATGGTATATGGTCCGCAAAAAACGGTCTTTCATCGACCTTTGGATACAAAAGTTTATCGCTCGCAACCCGCGCCTGTTCAGAAACCGCCACTAGGCAAAAGCCGCGTTAGTCGGCATTGCGAACGATGTCAGCCAGCTGGTACATCGGATCCTTGAGCATCGCTTTCACCTCGTCTGAGGCACCGACGCTATCCAGGGCGCGGTCCATGCAGAGCAGCCACTGATCCCGGTGACGGGCACTGATGGCGAACGGTTTGTGGGGGGCGGTGAGGCAGATGGTCCCCTGCCGGTCAAAGTAAAGGGGCGGCCCTCCCATCCAGCCGGACAGGTATTCAAACAGCTTTTCCTTGATTTCGTCCAGGTTGTCCGCGTGCATGCGACGAATCTCCGCCGCTTCCGGCAGTTCATCCATGGCATCGTAGAAGGCGCTGGCCAGTTCGCGCAGCTTGTCCTCGCCGCCAAGTAATTCATAGGGGGTATTCATGTTCATATCCAGACACTAACTGAGCTCATTTTATCATCGTTCGTCATACCGGACTTGATCACCGTCAAAAGGCGTAGGTACCCGTCAGGGCTGCGTGGTCGGAAAGGTTGCGCCAGGGGCCATCAGACAGGCAAGCGCAGCTGGTGGGGGCGATACCACGCGAGTAAATTCGATCCATGGGCAATACGGGGAACCAGGCGGGAAAGGTTCTCGCGTGACGCCCGGTCAGCTCCACAAACAGCTCCTTGAGTCCCAGGTCCTGTTTGAATCGGCCCTCGACCCGGGACTTCCAATCATTGAAATCGCCGGCTATCAACAGAGGCTCCTCATGGGGAACGTGGCGCTCTATGCGGTCGATGAGAATATCCAGCTGCCGTTTGCGTTCGCCCTCGAAAAGCCCCAGATGTACACACAGGGTGTGCAGAGGGGCAGCCCGACCAGGCAGTTCAAGCACGCCATGGAGGATACTGCGGCTCGCGTAAGGATTGTTGGAGATATCGATGTTTTCCCAGAATTTGAACGGGTATTTGCTCAGTATCGCGTTACCGTGGTGGCCTTTCTTGTAGATCGCATTTTTGCCATAGGCGTAGTGCGGCCATAAGCGATCGGCCAGGTATTCAAAATGCGGCACATCGGGAAAATTCGCCCGCTTGCGCTTGTAACGCTCGGTTGCGCCGTGGATTTCCTGGAGAAAAACAACATCGGCGTGCTCCTGTTCCAGCAACTCACGCATAGCGCCCAGAACAAACCGCTGGTTCCCTGCGTTAAAGCCCTTGTGAATATTGTAGGTAACAACTTTCAAATCTGACATGGGTTGGCAACTACCTGGGACAACGGGAACCTGGCGACGTCGAATCCATTTGGCTCTCCCCGTTACCTGAAACCGGAATGTTAGCAAAACGCCGGAGCGCTGACGATGCTCCCCGTCCAGACGCGCAACAATCCCTTGCGCGCCCCGCATTACTGTATACAATTACAGTACCAGGCCCATTGCGGAGAAACCCCATGCAACTGACCGCACGCCAGCGGCAAGTGCTCGATCTGATCAGCGCCACCATGCACGAGACAGGCTCGCCGCCGACCCGAGCTGAAATCGCCGCGGCACTGGGCTTCAAGTCCGCCAATGCCGCCGAAGAACACCTCAGGGCCCTGGCGCGAAAAGGGGCGATCGAAATTATCCCAGGTACGTCACGGGGAATACGCCTGCACACTCGGCCCAACGGGTTACCCATCGTCGGTCGCGTCGCTGCCGGCGAACCGATCCTCGCCACAGAACATATTGAAGACTACATCGACGTTTCCGCCAATCTGTTTTCTCCCCAGGCCGATTATCTGTTGAGGGTACGGGGAGACAGCATGGAGGATGCCGGCATTAACGACGGGGACCTCCTGGCGGTTCACCGCACCGCCAGTGCCGAGCACGGACAAACGGTTGTTGCACGGCTCGACGATGAGGTCACGGTAAAGGTTCTGGACCGCTCCGGGATGAAACATCTCATCCGGCTGCTTCCCCGAAATCCGGCCTATGCGCCGATCGAAGTGGACCTCCGTCAACAATCGCTCGTCATCGAAGGCCTTGGCGTCGGGGTTATCCGTCAGCGCTTAGGCTCTAGGGTAGGCTAGGGATTGATCACAAAAGAAGAAAATCGACAAGAAATGTCGGGTTCGGTCGCGAACCGAAAAAAGCGCCAGGCGGCCTTGAACGGCAGTTAACGCCGATCAGTGCAGTACGCGGTCTGCAGGCGGGGTTTCACTGTCCATGTCCCCTTCTTCATCCACGAAATCTGCGCTGAGGGCCTCCACCGCGTCAATGCCCGCGTCAATCATAACCCGCGCAATATCGAGACTCGCGTCCCCAAGCAGGCCAAGCGCTTCCTCGGAAAAACGGATTCTTACCAGGGGCTCTTCCACTTCGTCGGTACGTTGCAGGGCATAGTCACCGTCGGATAGGCGCACGATTTCATATAACGCTGAAGGCATGGTGTCCCGAAAAGTCAAATCAGTACCCATTATACCAGCTGAAAGCGACCTTTTCGCCCCAATCCGTTAGGAAAGCCCTTTAGCGACATTGAGAAGGCATTTAAAACTCAACCATCAGTTCCCGATGTCGCTCGACCAATTCCTCCAGGGCGTCAAACCAGCCGATTATCGTCTCATCCTCCAGAGCCGGGGCGGAAAGATTCTCCGTGATGTCTGTCGCTGTGATCGCCAGTGTGTCGTGACCCCTAGTGCCTTTACCCGGCGCCTGAATCCGGAAACACGCATTGAAGGCGCCGATCAGGAGGGACAGCCAGGAATCCCCCTGTTCGAGTAACGCCAGTATCTCCCGCGCTTCGGCCGGTTCCTTGCCAATCTCATTGAGGACGAGGGAGAGCGACGCACCGTCGACAACCTGCTCGCAGCCTGGACACTCGTAGGCGGCGGCGATCTCCTGAAGATGGAAACGGTGCAGCAGATACAGCTGGAACACCAGTGCCTCGACCAGCATGTCCCGGCGATGACCAGACTCCTCCCCGGCACGAATCCGCTCGACGAGAACCCGCGCGTAGAGCAGTTTCTGGTTAACCTTTGAAAGATAGCCGGTACTGGTCATCGGCCCCTCTTATTTTTCATTGTCTTCCCAGCGCCCCTTGCGGTAAAACGCTTTCCAGCCCGTGGGTTTGCCCTCCACTTCCGTCTGCACATACTGTTCGGCACTCTTACGGCTGTAACGAACGACGGTCGGGGTGCCGTCAGGTCCCTGGGTCGGGGCACTCATCAGATAATGGTACTTGCTGTCGATTTCGTCTTTGTGGGGCAGCAACTCGCGAACCAGCGGAGCACGGGTTTCCCGGTGTTTGGGAAATTTGCTTGCCGCCAGAAAGAGGCCGGAAGCGCCGTCCCGCAGCACGTAGTGATCATCGACCTTGTCACAGGGCAGCTCCGGCATCGGCACCGGGTCCATTTTCGGCGGTGCCGGCTGGCCATTGCGAAGCAGTTTGCGGGTGTTCTTGCAACTATCGTTGGTGCAACCGAAATACTTGCCAAACCGTCCGGACTTGAGCTGCATCTCGCTGCCGCACTTGTCGCACTCAATGGTAGGTCCTTCGTAGCCCTTGATACGGAAAGTGCCCTCCTCGATCTCGTAGCCGGGACAGTCCGGGTTGTTGCCGCAAATGTGCAGCTTTTGCGTCTCGTTGAGGAGATAGCCGTCCATCGACGTGCCACATAGTTTGCAGCGGTGTTTGTGGAGCAGCAGGCGGGATTCGGCCTCATCATCGTCGTCAACATTCACCGCCTCGTCGCCGGGGATCAGGTTTCGGGTCCCCTTGCACCGTTCGCTGGGCGGCAGTGAGTAACCGGAACAGCCCAGAAACACGCCGGTGGTGCCCGTGCGAATCATCATGGGACGACCGCATTGTTCACAGGGGATATTGGTCTCCGTCGGGGCATTTGGCCGCATACCGTCATCGCTGTCCTGCGCCGCGGAAAGCTTCGCCGAAAAGTCCCGATAAAAATTGTCCAACACCTGCTTCCAGGGCAGTTCCCCCTCGGCGATATCGTCGAGGTATTCCTCCATGCTGGCAGTGAAACCGTAATCCATCAGATCGTTGAAGTTCTCCACCAGGCGGTCGGTGACAATATCGCCGATCTTCTCCGCGTAAAACCGCTTGTTCTCCACCCGCACATATCCCCGGTCCTGGATGGTTGAAATGATCGAAGCATAGGTAGAGGGCCGGCCAATACCACGCTTTTCGAGCTCCTTGACCAGGGATGCTTCACTGTAGCGGGCTGGAGGTTTGGTGAAATGCTGCTGGGGGACCAGGGCCAGAAGGCTGACCGTGTCGCCGACCTTCAGATCCGGCAGTTCCACATCGTCGTCTTTTTTGCGCGACATGGGCATCGCCCGCAGATAACCGTCGAAACGGACTACTCGCCCTTTTGCCTGCAGCAGATAGTCGTCCTTTGTGATGGAAAGGGTTGTACTGGTAAATTGCGCAGGCACCATCTGGCAGGCAACAAACTGCTGCCAGATCAACTGATACAGGCGCTTGGCGTCGTCTTCCATACCGGCCAGCTCGCCGGAGGCAATATCGACGTTTGACGGCCGAATCGCCTCGTGGGCCTCCTGGGCGCCGGATTTGCTGCTGTAGCGGTTGGGGGATTCGGGCAGGTACTGCTTGCCGTAGCGCTGCTGGATCAAATCACGGCACTGGACAACGGCCTCATCGCTGAGGTTGGTGGAATCGGTCCGCATGTAGGTGATGTAGCCACCCTCATACAGCCTTTGGGCCAGGGTCATGGTTTTCTTGACGCCAAAACCGAGCCGGGTGCTGGCGGCCTGCTGCAGGGTTGAGGTGATAAAGGGTGCCGAGGGCTTGGACTGGGTGGGCTTGTCCTCCCGGCCGCTGATCCGGTACTGGTTGTCGCGCAGCTCCGCAAGGGCGGCATCCGTCTCCCCCTTGTTAACCGGGCGGAATGGTTTATCCCGGTGCTTTTTGACCTCAAAGCGTACTTTATCCTCGTCGCCGGTCTCCGTGTCGGCGTGGACCGTCCAGTACTCCTCGGGAATGAACGCCCTGATCTCCCGCTCGCGCTCGACAACCAGGCGTACCGCTACCGATTGCACACGGCCCGCGGAAAGCCCCCGGGCAACTTTTTCCCAGAGCAACGGCGACACCATGAAACCCACGACCCGGTCCAGAAAACGTCGCGCCTGCTGGGCATTGACCCGATTGGTATCGAGGTCGCCAGGATGCTGAAAGGCCTCATTAATCGCCTTTTTGGTGATCTCGTTAAAGACTACCCGTTTGTACCGGGACGTATCACCGCCAATCGCCTCCATCAGGTGCCAGGCAATCGCCTCCCCCTCGCGATCGAGATCGGTTGCGAGGTAAATCTGGTCGGCGCCCTTGGCCAGCTTTTTCAGTTCGCTGACAACTTTTTCCTTGCCGGGCAGAATCTCATACTGGGCCTTCCAGCCGTGTTCCGGGTCGACCCCCATTCGGTTGACCAGCTGCTGCTTTGCCTTGGCGGCCTTGTGCTCGGCCTTTTCCTCAGGGCTCATTTTGCGTGTCAACGCCGCCTGGCGAGCACGCTCCTTGGCATCAACCGGTGCAGACTTGCCCGTCGGCAGGTCGCGAATATGCCCGACACTGGATTTGACGACATAATCCTTGCCCAAATACTTGTTGATGGTTTTCGCCTTGGCGGGCGATTCCACGATGACCAGAGCTTTACCCATGGAAACAAAAAACACCTTGATGGAGTGGTCGTTTAGACACCGCCGGCGGCGGTGCTTTTTTATTAACAGCATATTTGGCGAAGGCTGGCAATGCCCACGGCCGCGACTATAAGGGGATCATCCCAGGGCACGTCAAGTAATTATTGTCAGCAAAGGCTCAGGAACCAGGGGGAAGGCAACGGGAAAAACCTCGCAAAGTCATGCTGTTACCAGTTCATTCAGGCGTCGCAAACCGGCCAGTACCTGGTCGAGTTGATCGCGGTCTCCGGTCTCAGGCCAGTAAATCGACACCCCTTGCCGATCGACGCGCACAGCCTTGACGGAATCCGGCAGCGTCGCCAGCAAAGATCCAACGCAGGTATGGAGTGTCTCGGGGGCCTCACTCTTAAACCATCGCCAGCCGGTCCAGGGCGCCGGCCAGCCTCGCCGCTCTGCCTTGATCAGAGTCCAGTGGCCGGGCTGACCCGCCCCGGAACTCTCGCTCTCGGTCCACGGCAACAGGTAGCGGACTGTGGTCGGCTTCGGGTCCTGTTCCTCTTCCTCGGGTGAGGCAACCAACTGAACCTTGACCCCGGACTGAAACGCCCGCTGGCGGAAGGCGGCCATCCTCGCCTGAGCAGGTGACTGCTTAAGCCAGAACAATGGCGATAACACGACAAAAATGATAAATGCGGTGAGCAGGTAACCCATGGATCGCGACATTCCCCGTTGAGTGCTGATTTATGGCTGGCCGGATAGTGACTGTTACCCGCTTTCTGGTATCGTAACCCGCAACCAATCTCAGGAGACCGGTTATGTCCCACTATAAACATATTCTTGTCGGCCTTGATCTGTCAGCGGAATCCAAACAGGTCATCGATAAGATCAAAACACTTTTCGGGGGCAAGGATATCAAAATCAGTCTCGTCCATGTTCAGGAACCGCTTTCCTTCGCCTACGGCGGCGATATTCCCATGGACCTCAGCGAGATCCAGACCCAGCTTGAAACACAGGCGAACCAGGCCCTGGACGACTACAAGGCCCAGCTGTCGGAGTTCCCCGTCGACGCCCATGTCATCATCGGCCAGCCGGCCACGGAGATGCACCGCTTCGCCAGGGAACACAATATCGACCTGATTGTGGTCGGCAGCCACGGGCGCCACGGCCTGGCGCTCATTTTCGGCTCCACCGCCAACGGTGTACTACACGGCGCCAATTGCGATGTGCTGGCTGTTCGTATCAAGGAAGCGGACTGACCGTTCACAATGCCGGGCCTGACCATGACAGGCCCTCCCCAACACAATCCCGGACAATTTGACCGTGTATGCCTTTAAAAACACTGGCCACCTGTTTTTTACTACTGATAATTCCCTTTTCGCCATCGGCTGCGGGTCAGGATCTGGCACACCAGCGAACCCAGTATAACGAAGCGGTTACCGCCCTTTCGAAGGGCGATAAACCCCGTTTCCGCGCCTTAAAAAGGGAATTGAGGGACTACCCACTTTACCCGTACCTGCTCTATGCCGAATACCGCACCTACCTGGAACGGCAGGAGTCAGGCACGATTGCCCGGTTTCTGACCCGATACCAGGACACTCCGCTGGCAGGACAACTGCGCAAAGCCTGGCTCGACCACCTGCGCAAAACCGATGCCAGGGACGATTTCCTGAATTTCTACAGCGAAAAGCACGCGAGTATAGAGCACCAGTGCTATCGCCAGCAGATCGCCTATCCCGGGCCAAACAATGAGGCTATCCGCGCCGGTATCGCGCTGTGGCGCGCCGGGGAGTCCAGACCCAAGGCCTGCGATCCCCTGTTTGACAGGCTGATCGCCGATGGTCATATCAGCGACGAGGTGGCCTGGCAGCGATACGTCGCGGCCATTCTCAACCACGAATACGGCCTGACCAACTACATTACCCGGTTTTTCAGTAGCGACCGTTATCAGAACCTGGCCAGACGTCTTCTTGCCG
>PABE01000109.1 GCA_002702725.1 Porticoccaceae bacterium | reverse complement strand
GAAGGCGGCGGCTCGCAGGCGGCGACGATACGCGCCTCCCGGTACATGGCCCGGACGTGCGCTTCCAGCGCGGTCCTGGCATCCCCGTCGATGACCGGCCCCACATCCGTGGCCGGATCCAGGGGGTTGCCCAGGCGCAGTTCCGCCATGGCGCCCCGAAGCATGGCGAGCACATCGCCGGCAATTTCCTCCTGGAGGTAGAGCACGCGCAGGGCCGAGCAACGCTGGCCGGCACTGTGGAAGGCGGAGGCGACAATATCATCCACCAGTTGTTCGTGCAGGGCGGAGGAGTCCACCACCATGGCATTCTGTCCGCCGGTCTCGGCGATCAGGGGAATGGCGTCCTGCCGTGTCGCCAGCAACCGGTTGATTCGCCCGGCCGTGGCCGTGGAGCCGGTAAAGGCGACGCCGGCCAGTCGGGCGTCGGGAATCAACTGCTCCCCGATGCGCGGCCCGTCCCCCGGCACCAGTTGGACCACCTCCCGGGGCAACCCCGCCTCCCGGAAAAGGTCCACTGCCCGGGCCGCAACCAGGGGCGTCTGCTCGGCGGGCTTGGCGAGCACGGTGTTCCCGGCCGCCAGGGCCCCGGCGATCTGGCCGGTGAAAATCGCCAGGGGAAAATTCCAGGGACTGATGCAAAAAAAGACGCCGCGACCGTGCAGCAGTGCGCCGACCCCGAAATGCGAGCGGGCCTGGAGTGCGTAGTAGCGGCAGAAATCCACCGCTTCCCGGACTTCCGAAAGCCCGTCCTTCAGGGTCCTGCCCCCTTCCCGGCCGATTATGCCTATCAGTTCGCGGGTGTGGGCCTCCAGGACATCCGCCATGGCCTCCAGGATGTGTGCCCGGTACTCTCCCCCCCTGCGATTCCACTCCGGTTGCGCCCGGGCGGCGACGGCCAGGGCCGCATCGAGGGAAGCCGTGCTGCTCTCCACCACCCGACCGACCGTGTCGCCGGTGGTCGGGTCGCGTATGGCCCGCCCCTGGGCCTGTTTGCCGTCCGCCGGCAGGCCGTCGGCGACGGCTTCCAGTGGGTGCCGGAGGCGATCCAGTTCCACCATCAGGCCCGCCACCGGCAAGGGGGCGTCCAGGTCCAGGCCCCGGGCCTGGGCCCGCTCCTCGCCGGCGTTCCGGTAGATGGCAAGCGGTGGGGGAATCGACCCGTGGCGACGGGATGCGCTTTCCTCCACCTGCCGGATAACGTCCCGCACCAGTTCGTCCACGGGTAATTCCTCGTCCAGAAAACGATTGACGAAGGAACTGTTGGCGCCGTTTTCCAGCAGGCGCCGCACCAGATAGGGGAGCAAATCCCGGTGTTGACCGATGGGCGCGTAAACCCGCAACGGCGGCGCACTCTCCCCCGCGTCCCGGTAAAAGTGTTCGTAGAGCAACTCCCCCATGCCGTGCAGGCGCTGGAATTCATGGGGCCGGTCCCCGGCCATTGCCCGAACCATGGCCAGGGTATAGGCGTTGTGGCTGCCGAACTGGGGGTAGACGGCATCCGTGGCTTCCAGTAGCCGGGCCGCGCAAACCAGGTAACACAGGTCGGTGTTGGCCTTGCGGGTAAACACCGGGTAATCGTCGAGGCCCTGCTGCTGCGCGCGCTTGATCTCCGCATCCCAGTAAGCCCCCTTTACCAGCCGCACCATAAAGCGCCGGCCGGTCTGCCGGGCCAGGGCGATAAGCCAGTCGGCGACCCCAGGTGCCCGTTTCTGGTAGGCCTGGAGCACGAAGCCCAGGCCCTGCCAGCCCGCCAGGGCCGGGTCCCGGGCCAGGGCCTCGAACAGGGACAGGTTGAGGTCGAGCCGGGCCGCTTCCTCGGCATCGATACTGAGCCCCAGGTTGTGGGCCCGGGCCCGCAGGCAGAGGGTGCGCAAACGGGGCAGCAATTCTTTCAACACCCGGTCGTACTGGGCAAACTCATAGCGGGGATGCAGGGCCGAAAGCTTGACCGAGATACCGTCGGCCCGCTCGATGGGACTGCCCTTTCCCGACCCCGCCAATATCGCCAACTGATCGAGGGCCTCCCGGTAGGCCTCGAAGTAGGCGCGCGCATCGGCGTCGGTGCGGGCGCCCTCCCCCAGCATGTCGAAGGAAAAAAGCGTACCGGGCGGATTCTGCCGGCGGCCCCGGCGCACGCCTTCCTCGATGGTGCGACCCAGCACGAACTCGCCACCCATGATCGCCATGGCCCGGCGCACCGCCCGGCGGACCAGGGGCTCTCCCAGTCTGCCCGTCAGTTGCTCGAGCCAGGAAACCGGTGCTCCGGTCAGGGCGGGGTCGAGCCTGACCACGCGGCCGGTGAGCATCAATCCCCAGGTCGACGCGTTGACGAACAGTGAATCGGTGTGCCCCAGGTGACTGCGCCAGTCTCCCCCGCGAATTTTTTCCGCGATCAGCCGGTCGCTGGTTTCCTCGTCCGGTACCCGCAGCAGGGCCTCCGCCAGGCACATAAGGGCAACCCCCTCCGGGGATGAGAGTCCGAACTCCCGGAGAAAGGCGTCCAGGCCACCGCCATGGCCACTATCGCGCCGACACTCCGCCACCAGCCGGCGGGCCTCGGCCAGCCCCTGTTGCCGGGCCACGTCATCGGGAACGCGAGCTCCAAGCAGAGTGGCAACCGCGTCGATTTCATCCGCGTGGGTGGCCAGCCGGATTTGCCGGCGCAGTGACAAAAGCGTCATGGTGACAGCCTCTGGAGGTTTCCCGGGACCACGGCCGTAAGCCGACCGTCACTTCAACATATGCCGGCCCCGCGATATTGGCAAGGGCCGCCGTCCCATCGCCTATACTGGGAGAACATCACCCGCAACGCCGCTCAATACGGCGATTGCCGTCGCTTCATGCAACCATCGTCGAGAGGTGCCCGTGCCCAACCGACTGCAACCGGAAACCAGCCCCTACCTTCGCCAGCATGCCGACAGGCCCGTGAACGGGTATCCCTGGTGCGGCGAGGTAATGGCATTTTCGAGCAACAGTCTGTTATCGACAACGCGGTGCCGGCAGGGAATGACGTTGCAGGTCTGACACTTACACGGGCCGGGCACTTGTTTGACAGCGAGGGTTGGCTTGGCAACCATAACCATGGCGAGCCTGGCTCTCGAAATGTCCAACGCCCCAGCTGAGGATATGTTATGGAACACAACGTACAGATATTGATGACCCAACAGGTCACCCATGATGTCAAACGGTTTATCGTCAAAAAGCCGCCGGATTTTGATTTCGAACCCGGGCAGGGTGTCGAACTGGCCATTGACCGGCCCGAGTGGGCGCAGGAGGGTCGGCCGTTTACGCCGACTTCCCGTCCCGGCGATGGCGTCCTGGAATTTACCATCAAGGGCTACCCCGAAAGAGATGGCGTAACCCGGCAATTACATCGCCTTGAGCCGGGGGATCAACTGCTAATATCAGCGCCTTTCGGCGCAATCCGCTACCGTGGACTGGGAACATTTATCGCCGGCGGCGCCGGGATCACACCGTTTCTGTCGATCATTCGAGAACAGTGCGCGATCGACTCAATGGAAGCCCATGATTTAATCTTTTCCAACCGAACGCCGCGGGACGTGATCTGTGAGAAAGAATTACGCTACGTGTTTGGCGATCGGGCGACTTTCACCTGCACAAGGGAAGCGGCGTCGGGCTACGATCACCGCCGCGTGGATGAAGCATTTCTGAAGGAAAAAATCGCTGATTTCAACCGCAATTTCTACGTGTGCGGACCGCCAAAATTCACTGAAGAAATCAATGCCGCACTGGAAGCTCACGGGGCACGGGGCGAATCGCTGATTTTCGAAAAATAGCGGATCAGTCGCCCCGTTCACCTACTGCCGAAAGACGAGTCGGGCCCTTGAGGACCGGATGTTTGTTTACCCGCGACGGTATTTTCCCACTAACCGGCTCATACCAATGACATTGGGCTCGATTTTCTCGAGCAACTCCCACAGGGTGAGCCCCGCCTCCAGCTCAGGCTCCTTGTCGAGGGCGAGCACCCAGAAAAAATAGTGGTGAACGCCGTGTCCTTCCGGGGGCATGGGACCACCATAGCCATTGTTACCGAAGTCGTTCTTGCCGGCAGTTCCCACGCCGGCGCCCTCAGCGAGGGAAGTCACACCGGCAGGCAGGTTGTATAGAACCCAATGGGCAAATCCGTACGTTCCCCCGGGAGAGACCAGCGGTGCGTCCGGATCGTGGCAAATTATTGCGAATGACCGGGTATTTCCTGGCGGGTTCGACCAGGCAAGCGCCGGTGACAGGTCGTCGCCCTCACCGGTGTAGCGAACCGGTATCTGACCTCCATCCTGAAACGCATCACTGGTCAACTTCATGTCGGATGGTGCAAATCCCATAATATCAACCTCTGTATTTGGTAACTCAATGATCGGCAGATTATTTTGTCTTCGGAATGGAACCTCTGCAACCGCCGTGAGCAGGCTGTCTGGCGCTTTTTTACTAATTCCTATCGATAGTAGCCCTTGAGATCCGCATAGCGACCCTGAGGTTCGTTCAGAGGCAGATTTCCTTAATGAATTTTCGACCGTCGGTATGCTGACAATCGAGACAGCACCCTGAAAGCGTAACAATGGCCATTGAGCGGCCACCATAAAAGAGGCACAAGCGAACCCAATAATGTCACTTGGCCATTTTTTGCCAGCGGACTCCAGCCCACATAAAAATCATCTGTCTCCTCTGGGCTTAAGTCGAGAATACCCCAAACATTGCAGCATGGAGAATCACAAGCCTGCATTGTCGCCTTCAGCTTTTGCGATCAATCGGACCGTCTTCACAAAACTGTCCGGATTGAGCGAGATCGAATCAATACCACACTGGACAAGGAACTCGGCGAATTCAGGATAATTGCTGGGCGCCTGACCGCAGATTCCAATCTTGATACCCGAATTGTGAGCCTTGCGGATCGCTTCCGAGATCATGCGTTTCACCGCCTCGTCGCGCTCATCAAACAGGTGCGCGAGCAAGTCGGAATCCCGATCCACCCCCAGGGTCAACTGGGTGAGATCGTTGGAGCCAATCGAAAAACCGTCAAAGCGACTGGCGAACTCTTCCGCCAGGACAACATTGGACGGAACTTCGCACATCATGTAGACCTGCAGACCATTCTCCCCCCGGCGCAGTTGATTCTCGGCCATCGCCTCGAGGACAAGGTCCGCCTCGCGGGGAGTCCGGCAAAAGGGCACCATGACGATGACATTCCCGAACCCTATCTCCTCGCGCACCCGCTTCAGGGCGCGGCATTCGAGTGCAAACCCTTCTTTGTAGCGCTCGTCGTAGTAGCGCGACGCACCGCGGAATCCCAGCATAGGGTTCTCTTCAGTCGGTTCAAAAACGTCGCCACCCAGCAGGTGAGCGTATTCGTTGGTCTTGAAATCACTGAGACGTACGATCGCAGGATACGGGTGAAAAGGCGCCGCCAGCTTGGCGATCCCGTAAGCGAGCAGGTTGATGAAATAATCCGCCGGCGACGGATGACCGCGAGTCAATTCACGGATGCGTAGCCGGTCGTCATCGCTGAGCCGATCGGGATACAGCAAGGCCATGGGGTGGGCCTTGATCAGATTATTAATGACGAACTCCATTCGGGCGAGCCCCACACCTTTTGCGGGCAGTCGCCACCACTGAAAGGCAGCCGCCGGTTCGGCAATATTGACCATCACCTGGGTTTGGGTGTCGGGAAGATCGCTCAGATCGATCTCCTCACTCTCGAAATCGAGCGCGCGGTCGAAGACCAGCCCCTCCTCTCCCCCTGCGCAGGAAAGGGTCATCTCCCGCCCGTCGCACAGGACATCCGTGGCTCTGCCCGTGCCGACCACCGCGGGAACGCCCAGCTCCCGACTGACGATGGCAGCATGGCTGGTATTGCCGCCGTGATCCGTCACGATACCGGCGGCGCGCTTCATCACCGGCACCCAGTCCGGATCGGTATTGCCGGTCACGAGAATGGCACCGTCCGGAAAGCGGCCGATGTCGGCAACGTCGCGGATAACGCATGCTTTACCTGACGCGATGGCGGCACCCACCGCCGCGCCCCTGAGCACGGGCTCGGCCTTTTCTTTCAGCCGATAGCGACGGAAAATTGTTTCGCTGATACCCGTTTGCACGGTTTCAGGCCGCGCCTGCACCAGGTAGAGCAGTCCACTTTCGCCATCCTTGGCCCATTCCATGTCCATCGGCCGACCATAGTGGCGCTCCACCGCAACCGCCCATCGGGCCAGGCTGATCATCTCGTGATCTTCAAGGACAAAGCGTTCCCGTTCGCCGGGGCCTGTATCGACCACACGGGTCGGTCGGCTTCCGCCCCCGCCATAAATCATCTTGATCGCCTTGGCGCCAAGGGACTTCTCGATTATCGGCACCTTGCCGCTCTCCTCGAGTAGAGGCTTGAAGACAACGTACTTGTCGGGATTAACCGAGCCCTGAACCACCGTCTCGCCGAGACCCCAGGCAGCGCTGATGACCACATTACGCGGAAAGCCCGTTTCAGTATCGATACTGAACATGACGCCCGAACCAGCCCGATCAGACCGGACCATCTGCTGGACCCCGATCGAGAGCGCGACGTCAAAATGATTGAACCCCTTGTTCTCGCGATAAATGATCGCGCGGTCGGTAAACAGCGAGGCGAAACAACGCAGACATGCGTCGAGCAGCATGCGCTCGCCGCGAATGTTGAGGAACGTCTCCTGCTGACCGGCGAAGCTGGCATCGGGCAGGTCTTCGGCTGTGGCGCTGCTGCGCACTGCCACAGACGGTTCGTCGATTCCGACGCGCGAGGCCAGATTGCGATAGGCATCGCATATCTGCTGCCGCAGCACATCCGGCATAGCGCTGGCATAGAAAGCCTCGCGTATCGTGCTGCCCGTTTCCGACAGGCCGATGTCACCCCGCTGGAACCGCGCAATCTGTTCGCGGATAACCTTTTCAACACCACGGGAAGTGATGAACTCGCGATAAGCCGCGGCGGTGGTCGCGAAACCGTCTGGAACGCGAACACCGTACTCCTTGAGGTTGCCTACCATCTCGCCGAGTGATGCATTCTTCCCGCCTACAGAGGGCAGATCGGCGATGCCGATTTCGTCGAACCAGCAGACCAAGGGCAGCTTTTCTGGCATTTGGTACACAACTCCATTGGTGATTTATCGGAACAACAAAACTGTCGGCATGAATTGGCGGCCATCAATCGATGAAGGCCTGTGCACAGGGTCTCCGTATACACGAGCGCGTTCCGGATGACCCCGCCAAACAAAAAACGTCCGCAACAACTTGTCAGTCGCTCATCTAGAATAGGCCAAACCCGACGATCTGCTTGCTCGAAAACTGATCCGTATCAAAGAAAGGTTATTGCGTGGCACGACCCGTAGACGCGCCCATTAAGGTAATGCCAGCGGGCCAACCACGCCACGGAAGGCGCAGTACAGCGGAATCCCGCGACTGCAGAACCACACTCGACCATCCGTGCGACAAATACCCATCAGATGACACTCGAAGGCGCCAGTTATTTTGGCGGCCACGGATTCCGCGGTGGTTTCAAAATCAGGCCAAAACCGCAGGGTCAATTGATATCAACCTTGAAGCTCTGCCTGTGCCGCCATACCATGCTGACAGGTCGTCACTTATCACTGGAATTGTTGAACATCATCCGGCAATCCAACACAACAGACAGGGGAAATCCATGAATCTCGATGGCAAACGCATTCTGATCACCGGTGCCGCCGGTGGCCTGGGACGGGCTGTTACTGAAATCGTCAAGCAACAGGGTGGCACTGCGCTGCTGATGGACCTGGATTTTCCACACGATTTTGCCCGGGGATTGGAAAAACATACGGTCGATATCACTGATCGGAGCGCGGTACGGCAGGCCGTTTCCGCAATGGGCCGGATCGATGCCCTGTTCAATCTCGCCGGCGGTTTTCATATGGGACCGGAGAGCCACGATCTGGACGACGACGGCTGGGACAGAATGTTCCAGCTCAATGTCGAGACCCTGCGCACCATGGTTTCAGTCGTCGTGCCACTGATGAAGCAGCAGGGCCGCGGGTGCGTCGTCAACATTGGCGCCCTGGGTGCATTGCAGGGACAGGCAAACCTGGGTGCCTATTGTGCCGCCAAGAGTGTGGTCATGCGCCTGACAGAAAGCCTTTCGGGAGAGCTGCGCAACGAAGGGATCAACGTCAATGCCGTCCTGCCCAGTATTATCGATACCCCCGCCAATCGGGAAGCCATGCCCGATGCCGACCCGGGCCTCTGGGTATCACCCTACGATCTTGCCAATGTGATCTGCTTTCTGGCCTCGGACCAGGCCCGGGCCATCCACGGCGCATTGCTCCCCGTACGCGGTTTGTCCTGAATGGAAAGGCCGGCTGCCATCGAGCTGATCGCAGCGGCAGGTGAATCCGGCCAGCGGTCCGCTGAAAAGCGACTCTGGCCAGGATAACGGGTTCTCGAAAGCCCGCACTCTACCCAGTGCGAGTTCAAAACCACTTGACGGTGACCTGGCAATCGGCCTGAACCGTGTTCTTACGGCGGAGTGACAACAGCTTCATTCGTCGCTCCGGACTGCGCTGCGGTTTCGCCGGCGCCTGCGCCCTCCGGGGTGATCTGTTCCGGAGCGGTGGGATGGATCTCCTCCTCGACCTGGCGCTCGGCCTCGCGCTCCGACTCACGCATCAGCCAGTGCTCCAGCCGCGACCGGATCAGCTGCTCTTTTTCGTCACGGCGCCTGATCTCCAGGGCCAGATCCCTGTGCAACGAAAAGGCCATCAGTATCATCAGTAACATAAACGGGAAGGCGGCAATGATAGAGACGGTGCGCAGTCCATAAAGCCCGCCGCTGAGCAATAATACCGACGCCACGAGCAGTTGCAGAGCTCCCCATAGGATCCTCACCAGGCGGGTGGGATTAATCACCCCCCGGGAGGTAAACATTCCCAGGACGAAAGTCGCTGAATCGGCAGACGTCACCACGAACATCGAGACAAGTGCCAGGGCGAGGAGTACAGCGAGATCGCCCCAGGGCAACTGCTCGAGGAGGACATAGAGTCCCGAGGGAACTTCCGCCGCAACGGCATCGGCAATACCGGCACTGTCAAAAAGCTCGAAGTGAACGGCGGATCCGCCAAACGTGGCAAACCACAGCATGCTCAGCCCGACCGGGACGATCATGACACCCATGACAAACTCCCGAATCGTCCTGCCCCTGGAAATACGGGCTATGAAGCTGCCCACAAAGGGTGCCCAACTCAGGCCCCATGCCCAGTAGAACATGGTCCACTGCTCCACCCAATGTTCACTTGAATAGGGCGTGGTTACCAGGCTCATTTCGACGATATTGCCCAGATATTCACCCACCGTCTGGGTCAGCTCGCCGAAGATAAATGCCGTGGGCCCGAAGCCCAAGACAAAAAGAAGCAAGCCGCTCGCCAGCATCATGTTGAGATTGCTCAGATAGCGAATCCCCTTGTCCAGCGGCGTCATGGCGGAGATTATGAAGAGTGTCGCCAGCCCTCCGAGAATCATGAACTGGGAGGACGAGGAATAGTCCATGATCCCGATTCTGGCCAGGCCGCTGTTCACCTGGAGGGCGCCGAGCCCCAGGGTGGTGGCGACGCCGAAAACCGTTGACACCACGGCAAGGAGATCGATGATACCGCCCCAGCTACGGTCCACGCGTTCCCCAAGCAAGGGGCGGAAGGTCTCACTGATAAGGCCACGGCTGTTGTGGCGAAAGCGCACATAGGCGATGGCCAACCCGACCAGAGTGAAATTGGCCCACTGGTGGAATCCCCAGTGAAAGAATGCGTAGCGCATACCCAGCTGTGCTGCCTCGGCACTGCGGGGCTCCCCCAGCCCCAGGGGCGGCTCGTTGAAGTGCATCATCGGTTCGGCCACGCCCCAGAAGACAAGGCCCACCCCCATGCCGCCGGAGAAAATCATCGCCAGCCAGCTATTGAAGGAGAACTCCGGTGCCTCGTTATCCGGTCCCAGGCGAATATTCCCGTACCGGGAGAGCGCCAGAAAAAAGGCAAAGAGCACGAAGCCGCTGGTGGCCAACAGATACATCCAGCCCACGTTAGTGGCCGTGGCGTCGAGAATTTTCTGTGCTGTCGCCTCAACTCCCGCGGGTTCCAGGACAGCGGCTGCAACAAACACCGCGATGATTACAAAAGAGAGCAGAAAGACCCAGCCGACATCCCCCAACCACCGGTCGATAATCTGTCTTGGTGTATTCATGTTTGAACTGCTCCCTTGATCGCGCATTGCGTGGTCGGCAATACGCTCGCCGGAAAATTTGTGCTAGCCTCAGTCCAGATCACCATCAACTCAATAAAACAGGTGCAACCTTGGCCCCAATCCTGTCATGAGAACAAAAACCAGCGCAAATTATCCACTGATACTGATCGTCACCGTCGCCCTGCTGGCCAGCGCCTGCGAGCAGAGCCCCAAGTCCGGCCGCGGCCTGGTTTTGCCCGAGGGGGACATTGAAAAGGGAGAACAGGTTTTCACCTCTCTTTACTGCAACGATTGCCACCGCATTGCCGGAAGAAACGATCTGAACACGGTTTCTGAACCTCAGATGACAGTGACGCTTGGTGGAGGCACCAGCCGCGTCTCCACCTACGGCGAACTGGTCACCTCTGTGATCAATCCCAGCCACAGGGTTTCTCCCCGCTACGACAAGCCTCCGTTTGCGGAAGGGGGCAAGTCGCGCATGCGGGTCTACAACGATGTCATGACCGTTGCCCAATTGATTGACCTGACCGCCTTTTTGCAGCAAACCTACCAGTTGGAGCCCATTGCCGGACCCTCCTATATGTCCTATTTCCCCGAAGACCCTAATTCACCATAGCGGCAGGCAGTGGCACGACACATTGAACGGAGATCATTTATCAACCCACACACGTATCCGGGCGCCGACCTGACCGGCTTTTCCGAGTCGCCTATCCCCGTGCCAGGTTGGTCCTGAATGGAACAGCAATTTGCCCTCGTTACCGGCGGTACCAGCGGTATCGGCCTGGCCACCGCCCTCGCTTTCAGGGAAAAAGGCTATTGCGTACTCGCAACGGGGGTACTGGACGAGGAAATCGAAAGTTGTATGGGACAGTCGGCCCTGGAAGCCATCGGATTCCAGCAACTGGATGTCCGTGACGACGACCAGGTGGAGGCGCTATTCCGCGACCTGTCTCGCCTCGATGTACTGGTCAACTGCGCCGGAGTCGGCCGCAGCGGCGACGACTTTGAAACGGCGGCGTTTACCCGCACCGTCGACATTAACCTCAATGGCACCATGCGTTGCTGCTACGCGGCCAGGCCACTGCTGGCTCAGCGCGGCGGTGCGATCGTCAATATCGCCTCGATGATGAGTTTTTTCGGCAGCGGCACCGGCCCCGCCTACGCGGCCAGCAAGGGCGCTGTGGCGCAGTTCACCAAATCCCTGGCGGTGGCCTGGGCCGGCGACGGTATTCGCACCAATGCGGTGGCACCCGGGTGGGTCGACACGCCCATGACCCGTGCGCTACAGGAAGACAACGACTACAACGCCCGCGTCCTGGCCCGATCGCCGCTGAAGCGATGGGGAAAACCGGACGAAATTGCCGAGGCAATCGCGTTTCTGGCTTCGCCCGCCGCAAGCTTTATCAATGGCGTTATTCTGCCCGTGGACGGCGGCTATCTGATCACCGGGGTATAAAGAAGTAACAGCAAAAACAGTCTCTTGAAATTGCTAACCGGCAGCCAGTTTAGCGGGAATATCCACGAAACCGCGCCGTAGCAGAAAGCGCCACTGGCAATTCTCCCTGACCAGCACGTCCCGATGGCGACCGAGCATGGAGACCACAGGACGATCAGCCCCGGAACGATCCAGCACCGTCCACATCACCTCGGATGTCGCTCGATCGTCGCCCTCGAAGGCGATGCGCGGACTGCTGATAATATGGAAGCTCCTGCCGATCTGGTCGCCGAGCATCTTGGTCATCAATGCACCGATGGCATCCGGGCCTCGCGCCACCCCCAGTGGCCCCAGATGCAGTTCCCCGTCCCTGGCGAACAACGCCGCATACGCGTCGAACGCACCGGCATCCAGGTAGTGGCCATAGTCGATAAACAACTGCTGGATGGCGAGAATGTCCTCCAGCCGCCGCAGTCGTTGCTCGAACGTCGTTGACATTTGGTCTCCTTAAGTCTCCGTGAAACGGGCCCTGAGTTCGGCTTTCACCACCTTTTGCAGGCCCTCGTTGCGGGGCAAGCAGTCGACGATCTCGAGGCGCTCGGGGATTTTCTGGCGCATCAGTTTCCGGTCCGCCAGGTGCGCCACCATCTCGGGAAACCCCAACGGGTCACCGGGATCCGATAGTTCAACCACCGCACATACCAGCTCCCCCCGAATCGGGTCGGGCAGGCCGATAACCGCCACGTCCGCCACCTTGGGGTGACCCAGCAAGAGCTCCTCGATTTCCCGGGCGGAGATGTTCTCCCCCTTGCGGATAATCACGTCCTTGATACGGCCGGTGACGCATAGGCTTCCGTCCGGGCGGATCATGCCCAGATCCCCCGTGTGAAGAAACCCTTCATCGTCAAAGGCCGCCGCAGTCTGTGCCGGGTCCAGGTAGCCCTTGCAGACATTGGGTCCGCGCAACAGTATTTCACCGGATTGACCAGCGGGCACTCTGTTGCCGGCAGAGTCGACAATACGCAGTTCGAGTCCGGGCATGGGCATGCCGTCGCTGTGGGTAAGCTGGTCATCGCTGCCGTGGCGACTGTTGTTGGCCGAAATCGGCGCTTCCGTCATGCCGTAGGCGTGTACGATGGTAGCCCCCACCCGTGTCCGCACCTGCTCGAAGAGTCCCGCTGGCTTGGCGGCGCCACCGCCGGCCAGCACTTTCATGGTCGGGATCAGGGGTGTTTCACCGGTCCTCTCCTGCTCCGCCAACAGCATCTGGTAGTGGGCGGTGCTGCCACCGCCAAGGGTCACACCATAGCGGCAAAACGCGGCGACCACCTCGTACGGAATATACCTGTCGATCAGTACCACAGCCATGCCCGCCATCAGGGCCGTGGCACAGTAAATGGTGCCGCCAATATGACCGATGGGGTAGCCGATGCTGCCCACGTCCGCGGCGCTTACGTCCAGGGCAACGGCCATGTGGTGGCTGCCGGCCATCAGTGTCTGGTCGGTATGACGGGCGCCCTTGGGCCGTGATGTGGTGCCCGAGGTGAAGTAGTACCAGCGCACTGCCTCGTCCCGAGCCGCCTCATATTCCGGCGCTAGCGAACGGGGGACAGACGCCGGCAGACACATCACCCTCGGCGCTCCCCCGGGGATTTCCGTGGCAACGGCACGCGCCATGGACAGATGGGCCTCATCATCGGGAACGATGATGAAATCCGCCCGGGCCTGCGTCAGTATTTGCGAGAGTTCCCGCTCACGGTAAAGGTGAATGACCGGCGCCTGAATGGCGCCCAGGCGGGCCAGGGCGAAACTCACCACCACCGGCTGGACGGCGGTGGGCAATTGCCAGGCCACCACGGTTTCAGCGCCGACACCCTGCCCGTGAAGCCAGCCGGCAAGGTCGAGGACCCGGCGGTGAAACGCGCCAAAACTGACCCGGGTATCGGTCGCCGCCTCGATCAGGAGGGTGTCGTCGGGCGACAGGGCAGCACGCTGCTCAAGCAACTGCCAGAGGGTAGGAGCGGACAACAGTCGGGCGCCCTGCTCCCGGGAAGGGCTGGCTTCGGTTTTCGCCATCAGGTTTCATCCACAACCGTCATGGGACCCACCGGCGCACCGGCCACCTCATAGAACTGATCGCTCCACTTGCGCAATGCGGTGTAGATCTCCACATCGGACTTGGCGAACAGTGGCCGCTGGATGAACTTCTGGTGACGCCAGATGCGGGCGTCCTCCTCGAACAGGCGCTCGGTATCCGCCGCCACGTCCCTCACATACTGGGGCATGACATCCGGGGAGCGGTGATCCCGGGGGAAGAAATAGGTCACCCGCAGGTCGGTGCGCTCGTCGTCCACGGGGGTGGCGGACAGTATCAGGCGGCGGTTGAAGCCGTAATTGAGGTCCCTGTTGTTGGCGCTGCCGTGGTGATGAAATACCGTGAAGGACAGACCGATACCGCAGGCCCGCGCGTAGTGGGTCAGGGACACCTGCCCGGTCCTGGCGGAGCGAAAGCCAAAGGAGGATTTCCAGATCGGGCCACTGGCGTCAAAGCCGAGAATAATCGGATCCACCGGCGCGCCGTGGGTGTACTTGAAGTGGGCACTGTCGGCGCCGTTCTCGTTGATCATCTGGGGGTGAATCTTCTCGCCCGGTTTATGGACGATGGCGCCATTGCGGTAGGCGGGGTAAAAACCCGCCGGGTCCGCTGGAATAACATCGTGATCGAATAGGTCCGCCAGCCAACCCTCCCGGGGCGGGCCGCCGGCGGGGTCGTGCCACATGAAGATGCAGTCGTGCTTTTCGATTAGATGCCACTTGCGCAGCTTTTTGTTGACGGTGTAATCCTCGTAGGGAATGTTCGCGTTGGCCCCTGAGCCGTCAAACTGCCAACCGTGGTAAGGGCAGGCGACGCAGTCGTCCACCACCTTCCCCCCATGGCCCAGGTGGGCCCCCATATGGGGACAGTGGGCATCCAGAATTGACAGCTCACCCCCCAGGGTGCGAAAGGCCACCAGGTCGTGGCCGAAGTACTTCAACGGCTTGACCCCGCCGGGGGGGATTTCCTCGCTCCAGCCCACCTGGAACCAGCCGGTGGGCTTCATGGATAGATGCTTGATCATGGTCGAATCTCCATAACGGTCGATGGGCACAGGGTCAGCGGGCCGGGATCGGAACGGCAATGGGCTTGCCGTCCCGGTTGCCGGCGGCGAGCCAGAAGCAGAGCACGCTGACGAGGGTGCCGAGGGTGATCACCAGCAGGGACAGGCGAATTGCCCCGCCGCTGCCCAGGGTGGCGGCAAAGCCATCGTTCATCATGCCGATCAGCAGAGGGCCGAAACCCAGCCCCACCAGATTGAGTACGAACAGGTGCACGGCCACTACCATGGCCCGCATGCTGGATGGCACCAGGAACTGCATCACCGCGTAGATGGGGCCGCTGTAGCAGAAAAATGTGAATTGCTGGACCAGGAACAGGGCCAGTGCGATGCGCGGGTCGGCAACTGTCAGCATTACCACCGTCACCGGGATTCCCAGCAACAGGGCAAGGGCGGGTGTGAGGAAATACCAGCGCAGCTCCCGGCGACCGAAGCGGTCGGCCACCAGCCCCGCAGCAAAGGAGCCGCCGACGCCGCCCACCAGTGCCCCCAGGGCGAGCCAGCTGGCCATCTCGTTCAGGGGCAGGTGATGCACCCGGGCGAAAAAGGGCGCAATCCAGAACGACAGGCCATAGCCGGCGATGGCGTAAAAGGCGCCGCCCAACTGGATCAGCAATAGCGCCCGGTGCCGGAAAATAAGCCCCAGGGTCTCCCCAAGACTATAGGCGCCCGATACGGGCGCCGTGTCCTGACGCCCCCGTTCGGGCTCTCGGATGGTGAAACGCACCAGCAGGGCCAGCAGCAGCCCGGGGGCGCCCACCACCAAAAACGCGGTTCGCCAGTCAAAGAAGTGGGCGATCCAGCCACCCGCCAGAAAACCGAACATCACCCCGAAGGGGATGCCCATGGAATAGATGGCCAAAGCCGTGGCGCGCTTTTCCGGCGGGAAGTAGTCCGCCAGCAGGGAGTGGGCGGGGGGCGTGCAGGCGGCCTCCCCCAAACCCACGCCAACCCGCGCCAGGGCCAGCTGGAGGAAACTCCTGGCAAAACCCGAGGCGACGGTCATCAGGCTCCAGGCGGCCACCCCCAGAGCAATGATGGTGCGGCGATTGCCCCGGTCCGCCCAGCGGGCGATGGGAATCCCCGCCAGGGTGTAAAGCAGCGCAAACGCAAAACCACCCAACAGGCCCATCAGGGTGTCGGAGACGCCGAACTCGGCCTTGATCGGCTCCACCAACACCGAAAGGATATAGCGGTCGATATAACTGCAGGTGTAGGTCAGGGTCAGTATGACCAGCACGTAACGGGCATAACCGGGGGAGTCGTGGTGCTGCATCAAACTTACTCGCGATTTATTGTTATCGGGCTTTTTTCTGGGTTATCGGATTCATTCTATCGCCCTGTCGCCACCGGGGAAAACGCCAATACCGCCACAGACCCATGGTAGCTGGCCGGGCTCGCCATACGGCTATCAAATCCGGCCAACGGGCTATCTTTAGCGGTCCATAGGTGGCCGCCTGCCGGTCGGACAAGCCATATGAACCACAGGTATGCTGACAGTTGCGCTACAGTAGCGACAGTGACAACAGACCGGAAAAGCCATGTCCTCACCCACCGATATCCGCGCCGCCGGCGATGACAACTACTGGACGCAATTCACTGACACCTGGACCACCCTGCTCACCTACCGCTATCTGGGGCGGGTCAACCCGACGCTGGATCGGGGTGTGGCGACGATCACCATGCCCCTGCGCCACGACATGCGGGACAGCCAGGGGGCGATCATGGCGGCGCCGCTGGCCATCGCGGCGGCGGAGTCCGGGGGCATGCACGACGACCAGTTTATCCCGAGTCCCGTCACCGCCACCCTCGACATCCTCGACGACGCCCGGGACGTAAGCCGGGTGCGTGTCGTTCCCGAGACGATCAAACTCGGCCGCGCCATGGGCTTTTCCCGCTCGCTGATCGTCGACGATGCCAACCCCGAAAGGGTTATCGCCCTGTCTAGCGGCACCGCCATCAGCCTCGGCACGCCACCCCCGGGATACCGGCCGGTGGACAACCCGCCACTTGCGGTGGCGGACCGACCTGATATGCCGCGCTTACATCAGGTGTTCAACGTCACACCCGCCGGCGATGGGCAGTGGCAGTTGCCAGCCCTCGACGGTGGCACCGCGTCCCCGGATGCCGCTCTCCACCTCGGACCCCAGCATATTGCCCTCGAAACCGCCGCCAACGACCTGGCACACAGGGCAACACGGGGCAGGCCCATTGCCATCCGCCACTGGCAGGTGATGTTCGTCGCCCGGGGCAAGAAGGGGCCGTTCCGCACCCGGGGGGAGGTGATTCATACCACCGGCGACCAACTCGCGGTTCGTCTGACCCTAATCGATCGCGGCAATGATGGACGGGTGGTGTCGTCGGCCAGCGCCGTCTATCGCCGGTCATAGGCACGCCCCGGCGAATTGCCTGCTCGGGCGCGAATTGACAGTCCTGTGATGGCCGGCATAAAGTCGACCGATAACCATTCCGCAAGCGCTATCTGCCGGTACAGCCTATGTTCAGCGCACTTCAATTTCAGCTGGCCCGCCTCGCCGCCCGCGGCTTCGCGGTCGCTGATCTGATGGGTGGCACCGGCATCCGGTCAGGCCAGCTTGATGATCCGTGGCCGCACCTGGATCAGGAGCAATACAGCGCCCTCGTCCGCAATATCCAGCGCCTGACCGGCGACCCGGCGATCGGCCTTCTTCTAAACCGCGAATTGCGCTTGAGCCACCTGGGTTTGTCGGGCTTTGCGGCACTCACCAGCGCCACCTTCGGCAGTGCCCGCCAGCTGATCATGCGCTACCGGGTTTTGAAGGATCCGGCAATATTTCCGCGCCATCAGCTCTCCCGTGACAGCTGGACCATGATCCTGGCGCCCACCTACCCGCTGCCCGCGGATATCCAGCGCTTTGCCATTGAAGGACATCTGGCGCGCACCCTCCGCTATTGCACAGAATTGACCGGCAGTGCCGGTGCGATTATCGAAATCGATTTCAATTACCCCGCACCCGGCCACCTCGCCGCCTATCGCGACCTGTTCCCGTGCCCGCTGCGCTTTGACCAGCCCCACTGTCGGGTGGTTTTCGACCGGACAGTGCTCGATGCGAGCCTGCCCGACGCCAACCCTGAAATGCACGCCATGTGTGTAAGGGAGTGCGATCTGCATCTCGCCCGGCTGGAAGCGGCGGAGTCGGTATCGGCCAAGGTCTATCAGGCAATTTACCGCAACCATTCCCTGAGCGGGGATTCCCTGCTGAACCTGGGCGACGTGGCAAGCCGCCTTTACATGAGCCCGCGCACCCTGCGCCGCAAGCTCCTGTCGGAAAACACAAGTTTCCAGAAAATCACCGGCGACGTGCGCCGGGACCTCGCCCTCTACTACCTGGCGGAGACCGCCCTGTCCACCAAGGAAGTGGCGTTCAGCCTGGGCTACAGCACCGTCAACAACTTCCACAGAGCCTTTAAAGACTGGACCGGCCAACGGGTATCTGCAATGCGCCCGTGCGACTGAGGCTTCTCTGGGAAGGGCCAACCAATGGCGCCAGACATGGAATTGCCTGCCCTGTGAACAGTCGTCAAGCCCATGGACACGGCAATATTGGCAGCCGCCGTAAGACACCGACATGCCCTGTTTGCGAATTGGAGGATGTGAAATTCCCAAACGTAACAGCGTTCCCGAAACCCGCAGACGCTGCGGTCGACTCGACAGCCGGGATGGTTAAGTTCCCCCGTCGCACCCGCCGGCGGTGAGACGTGCGGGTAAAAACGCCTGCTGGCCATAGCCATCGACATTGGCCCTGTGGGATCATTAACACATCGACTTACAGCACCACCTGTTTCTCAGCGGATGCGCGCGGCCCGTCATAGCCACCAGACTCAGGCTCGAGTGCAGAAACTTTCGGGCACAGCCAAGCCCCCAACAATAACGGTAACCGCCGCTGTGCTGCGGACACCCACGGATTCATCGCAATGCCCGAGAAAGACACGCCTGCATCTCCGTACAGGGAATTATTACCCCTCACGCTGACGGTGATGACCGGGGTTTTATCGACCTCTTTTTCCGCCATATTTATCAACATCGCCATACCCGACATCATGGCGGACTTTGCGGTACCCCAAAGCCAGTCCCACTGGCTGATCACCGCCTTCGTCACCATGGGCACCCTCACAATGCTGCTGTCGGGCTGGGGGGCGAACCGATTCGGCGTGCGCAATCTGTTTATCATCAATCTGGTGGTGTTTCTCGCCGCGTCACTGCTCGGCGGCTTCGGCCAGCATATCCTAACGCTTGTCACCGCCCGGGTTTTTCAGGGCGCCGCCATGGG
>PABE01000108.1 GCA_002702725.1 Porticoccaceae bacterium | reverse complement strand
GTGATTTCCACTTTTCTTTTGGCGGTTTTTATAAGGCGCGTTTGATTGATTGGATTTTGCCTGTTTTTTCGGTCTTTTTGTGTTCTCCGGACACAGCTTCCCCAACCCCCACTGTTTATCAACGTGCCGGGGCAGCACTCCTTGTGGGCTATGAGGTGTTCAGACGCAGGGCCACGCTGCGGAACAGATCCTGATGCGGACAGGCACTGCTCAGCAGGATGCGGATTCGGCGTTTGTTGCAGACGATGACCGTGTCGATTTTTAGCAGTGTCAGCGCAGCGTATTGGGAGTGGCGCTCGCAAGGCGCGGCATCGCAACCTTTCAAACAGCGTGTAAGCCAGCCCCGAGAGCAACTGCCGGAACGGTCCACCAGCGACGGCTGGACGTGCGCCCGGCAAACAGATCCAGCTGCTGATCCTTGATCCGGTTCTCCATGTCGCCCCGCGCACAGTAGAGCTTGTCGTACAGGTACTGATCCGTCTGCGCCAGGTTGGTCACCACGAAGCGGGGGTTGGCACCCAGGCGGTTGTGCTCGGCCTTGACGATGACCCGTCGCGGCTTGTCCCAGCTGAGCGCGCCGTAGTGAATAGAGGCAAACAGACGCTGCTTCTTGCCAGTCTGTTTATGCAGGGAATCGGCCCGCTCGATCCACGGCGCCGCTTGCGCCTTGACCCGACCATTCTTGGCCAGCCCGACGATATAGCGCACGTCGTGTCGCTCACACCAGCGCAGGATTCTCCAGCGGCAAAAGCCGCTGTCGCCCCGGAAGATGATCTCCACCTTCGGCCAGTGCCGACGTAGTGCCTTGACCAGCAACGACAGGATGGCCCAGGTATGACGGGCCGGATCGCAGTTGCTGCGGCGCAGGTAGCTGACCAACAGGTGGCGGCCACAGAAGACATACAGGGGCAGGAAGCAATAGTGGTCGTAGTAACCGTGGAAGAAACGGCCTTCCTGATCGCCGTGCAGCGGCGTGTCGGTGGCGTCGAAGTCCAGGATCAGCCGGCGGGGCGGCTTGTCGTGGGCTTTGACAAACTGCTCGAACAACACCTCGTGGATCGCCACCGCCGTCTCACGATCGGTCCGCTGCTCCAGCCGGCAAAGGGTTGACGGGCTGGCCAGTGTCTCGATCCGCGACGTGGCCGTTTGCAGGGCCAGGTCGTTGCGCAACCCGTGGTGATCGTTCAGGTCCTCGTAACCCAACGCCAGGGCGTAGACCCGTTGCTGCAACAGCGCCAGCAGGGAGTGGTCGCAGCTGGCCTGGCGGCGGCTATCCGCCATGGCGCTGGCAACCGCACGGGTCAAGCCCATCTGCCGATCAACCTGAGAGAGCAGCGGGATACCGCCGTTACTGGTGATGTCGCCGCCGCTGAAATCGGCTTCAACTTTGCGACGTTTAACGGATGGAAATTCGATCGAAGTCTGGTAGCATTCTGTCACGGCGGAATCTTCTTGTTGCCAAGGTCTCGACACCCTTATTTTCAAGATTATTCCGCCGTTTTTCTACCTTCTTTACCCTTCACTCATGCATTTTCCGGGCTAGCACCCCTGTAAAAATCAGACGATACACTGACCTGCATCCTGGTTTGCCTCGGACCGCGACACTAACAAAAATCCGACTACCCCTGTGGAAGGATCAGTGGTTTACGGATTTCAGCTCTGTGTGCCGCCGGCGACAGACGTGTCGACACCCATCTTCTGGGTCAGGTCCATCATGTCGAGGTACTCCCGCCACTTGCAAATCTTGCCGTCGTCATCAAACTCATAGACCGCAACCATGGAGTGCGGGCACGGTTTGCCCAGTATCACGGCCCAATCCGAACGCTCCTGCATGACGATACGATCATTGGAGCAGATATTTACCTCGTTGCACTTGTTATTGGTGGCCATTTCCATCTGGCGATAGATTTCCTCCCGCAGTGCCTTCTGCCCCTTTACGACAGGACCACCCGGCACCCAAAGCTGCCATTCAGCGTCTTCGGACATCATCGACAGGATTTTTTCGACATCCGGCCGGCTTTCATCGGTACCGTCGCCCCAGGCATCCTGGAATTCACGGACGTAATTTTCCATTTCCTTGCTCATATTCAGCTCTCTCTGGTTATAATATTTAGACTGGCTTACCCGCCGTGCAGCATCTTGCGGGTGACGTTTACGAAGGGGACGGTGCAGCTCTGGCCACCGTCCACCGAGTAGAGGGCTCCGTTGACATAGCGGCTTTCGTCGGAAGCCAGAAACACTGCCATTGCGGCAATATCCTCCGGCTCGCCCAGTGCCGGGACATTCAGAATATCGAGAAAATCCGCGTCTATCTCCGGCGTTGAATAGGCAATTTTCGATGGCGTCTGCACGGGCCCCGGCAAAATCGCGTTGCTGCGGACCCCTTTCTTGCCGTAGCTGGCGGCGATCGCCTTGACATACCAATTGAGCGCCGCCTTGGAAGCTCCGTAAGTGTAGGCCGCAACATCGCCACCCAGCGAACTACCGGACGACGTAAAAATAATCGAACCACTGCCCTGTTCCAGCATGTGCGGCAACGCATATTTGCAGGCCATTACACCACCCAGGACATTGACATTCATGATGGCGCTGAACACGTCCCTGTCGTAGGCAAGGAGATCGTTGTCCCGGGCGATGACGTCCGCCTTGGCCATTAGCGCGTTGTTATAGAGAACATCAATCCGCCCGAATTCGGCGACTGTCGTGTCGATCATTGCCTTCAGACGATCTTCATCCCCCACGTCAACAGCAAGGGCCTTGGCAACCCCGCCAGCAGCCGTGATTTCCCGGGCGACATTTTCAGCGGCTTCGAGTCGCAGATCGGTAACGAGTACCCGTCCTCCTTCCCTGGCGAAGGCCAGGGCACTGGCGCGACCAATGCCGCTGCCGGCGCCCGTTATTACGCATGCTTTATCCTGCAATCGACCCATTTCGGTATACCTTTTATTGTTGATGACTGAATTCCTGTCCAGGCCATCCTATTTATTGACATGCCCGGCGCTGCTGGAGCACGGGAAATCTGAACGAACCGGCAGGATAGCCAGCCGTTTTAATTCAAGCAAGCGTTGAAATAAAAGCCGGATAATCGCGACCATTTGCAACATCGTTGCGGGGTAAGCACGTATCCGAATTTGTGATACCTGACCTGCGCAGCAACCGCCACGGGAGAACACGATTAGCTGTTAAACGACACTACCCTGATAGCGGGTTTCGAAGGAGAGTTTCTAACCCCGAATGGGCGCCCGGCCTTTACGGACAATAGAAACGAACATCGAAGAGATCCCCGGACCAAACGGCCCTGGCCAATAGAGATCAGCTGTCCACCACTTTGCTTAAACTTGCATCGCAACGGCGGTGTTTACTGCGCAGGTACAGAATAAGCAGCCCGCAAACGGCCAGCACAAAAGCTGCTACATCCAGTAATAGCGACGGTTCCAGCAGCTTTTTAGCCAAAATTGCAGTGAGCAAGTACGCGAATGGCGCAAGTTCATAGAGATCGTCCAGAATGACCCAATCCCTTTGAACCTGCCAATCCTTATTCGTACGTCGGAAGCAGGAACGCATGACCCAGATGACAGAGCCAGCGACAAACAGGACCACCCCGCCAGTCCATACAAGGCCGTCGGAGAATGCGATCACGCCAAAACCCGCCATCAGATAAACGTAAGGCAAGCTTTCGCAGACTGGCTTACTAAGCAACATTATGTATGATCTTCCTTGATCCTGGGCTGCCGATTTCCGGGCACAGTCTCCAGTTGGCAACCTCACTAAACCGAATGCACAAACATCGCCCAGTAGCGCGCTGAAGTCAATAAAAAAGCCGGCATCACTGCCGGCTTTTTGGGCTCACACGGGCTATTTATCCCAAACCAGCTCCAATTTATCGACGTGCATTACGTTACTCATCAGGTAGGGCACTTCGAACCCTTCCTTGAGACGGAACTCGGGAAGCTCGGCCAGCATATCAGTGATCGCCACCTTCAGCTCGCGACGGGCCAGGTGGGCACCCAGACAGCGGTGAATACCGTGCCCGAAACTCAGGTGCGCAGGGCGGCGGTCCAGAATGACCTTTGTCGGATCCTCGAATGCTTCCGGGTCATTGGAACCGAGCGGAGTACAAAGGGCCACACGGTCACCGGGTTTGATGGTGACGCCGCACAGCTCGGTTTCCTTGGCGCAGATGCGAATGGTGGTTACCGCCGCATAGGCACGCATCAGTTCAAGCACCGCCTGTTCGATCATGCCAGGGTTTTCCCGCAGGGTACGCTGATCCTCCGGGTGGGTAGCCAGGTGATGGAAATGCCAGCCGAGATTCGCGGTCACAGTATCGAGACCGCCGATGAAGAGGTTGAAACAATGGCCAAACACTTCCTCTTCGGTCCACTTTCGGCCTTCCGATTCCAGCGTCAGGGCATTGGAGATCAGATCGTCGCCCGGATTCTTCTTGCGATCGGCGATGACTTCGTAGAGGTAATCTTTCAGCGTTTTCACCGCGTTGCGGCGGGCTTCAACATCACCGGTGTGAAGCAGGTTGTGCTCCCAGCCCATGAATTCGTCCATGCGGTCCTGGGGGAGACCGAGCAAATCAAGAACGATGCTCACCGGGAAGGGAACGGCAAATTCCTTGATGAATTCAACATGTCCCTTATCCTTGAATTTGGCGATCAGCTCTTCTGCGCGGCCACTCACCTTTTGCTCAAGAGCAGCCATCCGCCGGGGCGAGAAGATCGGCTCCAGGGCGCGCCGGAAAGCGGTGTGCTTCGGGGGATCGAGCTCGGTGGGAATGGCGTCCCAGCTTTCGCCCAGCATGGAGGCAAACTGTGCATTGCCTTTTTTGATGAAATTTTCGGTGTCCTCATAGACGTGCTTCAAATCCTCGGCGCGACGAACCACCCAGCCACCGCCAGGAGGCACAGGGAAGATATTGGTGGCATAAACGATGTCGCGCCCTTGATGCAACTTGGGAATGATTTCCTTGTGGGGATGAACGTAGCCTATTTTGCGGGTCGTTAGCGGAAACTCCACCGCAAGCTCTGCAGGAACGTGGGAGGGTAATGGGTAATCCTGTTGACTCATAATGTCAGCCTCTAATTACTTACGTTTTTACTAATAAATAGTAGATCCATTAAATTTAATCACCACCTGTTACGGCAGCGGTAAAACACCATTCTGGCAGCCGCGAACCACAAGACCTGCGCGACCGCTGCCAGACTGGCAGTTGCTCAGCTACCCCACACCAGTGGCAGCTCTTCAATATGCATGACACCACTCATCAGGTACGGGACCTTGAAGCCTTCCTTGACACGAAACTCGGGAAGCTCGGCCAGCATATCCGTGATCGCCACTTTCAGCTCCCGGCGGGCCAGATGCGCACCCAGGCAACGGTGAATACTGTGGCCAAAACTCAAATGCGCCGGACGACGGTCGAGAATGACTTTCGTCGGATCATCGTACACCTCCGGGTCGTTCGAGCCCAGAGGTGTACACAGGGCCACCCGGTCGCCCGGCTTGATGGTGACGCCACACAGTTCGATCTCTTTGGCACAGATGCGGATGGTGGTTACCGCCGCATAGGCACGCATCAGCTCAAGCACAGCCTGCTCAATCATACCCGGGTTTTCCCGCAGGGTGCGCTGATCCTCCGGATGCGTGGCCAGGTGATGAAAGTGCCAGCCGAGATTCGCCGTCACAGTATCGAGACCGCCAATGAAGAGGTTAAAACAGTGACCGAAGACCTCCTCTTCAGTCCACTTTCGGCCGTCGGACTCCAGTGTCAGGGCATTGGAGATCAGATCATCGCCGGGGTTCTTTTTGCGATCAGCAATCACCTCGTAAAGATAGTTCTTGAGTTTGCGAATCGCTTCACGGCGGTGATCCATATTGGTGGTGTGAAGGATATCGTGTTCCCACCCCATGAATTCGTCCATGCGTTCCTGGGGCAAGCCCATCAAATCGAGGACAATACTGACCGGAAAGGGTATGGCGAACTCCTTGACGAACTCGACTTCACCCCTGTCTTTGAAAGTGGCGATCAGATCGGAGGCGCGACCGCTGACTTTATCTTCGAGGGCGGCCATGCGCCGGGGAGAGAAGATTGGCTCCAGGGCGCGCCGGAAGGAGGTATGTTTGGGCGGATCAAGCTCGGTGGGGATCGCATCCCAGCTCTCGCCCAGCATTGAGGCAAACTGGGAGTTGCCCTTCTTGATAAATTCGGTGGTGTTCTCGTACACCTTTTTCATATCTTCCGCACGCCGGATAACCCAGCCACCGCCGGGCGGTACGGGGAATACGTTGGTGGCGTAGACAATGTCGGGCCCCTTATGCAGCTGGGGCACAATTTCCTTATGGGGATGAACGTAGCCGATCTCGCGGGTCGTCAAGGGAAAGGTCACCACGAGCTCCGGTGGCACATGCGCCGGCAGTGGATAGTCTGATTCGCTCATGGTTCGCCTCTGATCATTGCATTATAGTAGTCGGATGCTCCGGGCTTGGAAAACCGGCTCCATTCCGCGTTCGAGCACAACGGGATTCTGAAAGACAACCAGTATACGGAAAAGCACGCCAATTTGAAGTCACGTGACTTATTTTTATTGGTCCAACTTCCCCAGTTAACCTCCTACCTCCTTTGCCCGTAAAGCTGCGCGACAATCATCGCGGCGGCATCTCTCCAGCCTTGGTGTTAACCGGGCGCTGAGGACGCCGCCAGAGAAGATTGACCAGCGCCCCCATGACAATCAGGGTAGCGCCGATGTAGGTCCAAAACACCGGAATTTCGTCGAATACCAGAATACCCAGCACCATCGCAAACACCACCTGACTGTAGGAGAAACTGACCGCGCGACTGGCGGTCTCCAGGCGCATCGCCTGGGTCAACGCAAGTTGTCCGATCTGGGTACAGAGGCCAACCATCAAGAGGATCAGCCAACCAGCGGGGGACGGCATCACTGCCCCATCACCGAGCAGTACCAGGGTGGCGGGCAGGCACACCAGCGGAAAGTAAAACACGATGACGGCGGCATCTTCCGTTGCGCTGAGCTTGCGTACCAGGGTATATGCCAAACCACTGCCGAATGCGCCGGCGACGCCGATCATTACGGCAACACTATTCAGCTGTCCCTCCCAGGCCGGACCAAAGAAACTGCCCGGACGAACCATGATAATCAATCCGACAAAACTCAGGCCAATGCACAACACAGTAGCGCGGGTAGGCCGCTCGCTTAGCAACAACAGAGCCAGCAAGGCAGTGAACATGGGGTGCAGATACTGCAGCACGGTTGCTTCGGCGAAGGGCAAATGGACGAGGGCGTAATAGACCGCCGTCAACGACAGGAATCCCACCAGGCCCCGCATCAACAGCAAGTCCTTGCGATTCCCCCAGGGGGACAGATTGCGGCGGCGAACCTGCCAGTAACTCAGCACCAGGGAGATCGCTGCCCGAGCGGCGATAATTTCCAGCACCGGAATGCCCTGCTGGCCCGCCAACTTGACGAACACACCCATGAGGGCAAACGCCAGGGCGCTCAGCAACATATAGCGGGCGCCCGCCGGAAACCAGGTAAAAAAGGTTTGGCAATCCTTCAAAAAACGTCTCTACAACAATGCCCGAGCAGGGCTGATCGGACATTCTAACGCCGGTGACCGGAATACGATAAGCGGCGAATCAGCAGGTGACAGGTTACTGACCCGGGATGGCAACCGGCCCCGCAATCAGTTCGTGGATCTTCCACCCCCCCTGATTGCGCATTTTGATCCGGTAGTCGGTAAATGCGATGGGCTGTCCGCCCTGGTTCCAGTCAGTTACCAAACCATAGGCGCGGACCCTGGCGAGGCCAGCAGTCTCACCCGCATCGACGACCACATTGGTGATCTGGTGCCGCCATTTACCGCCCCCCTGCTCGGCGACAGTCGCCACCATGGTGCGCAACTGGTCACGTCCTTCAAGGCGCATAAGTCCGGGAATATCAAAAGCACCATCCTCGGTAAACAATGCGAGCCACTCATCGGCTTCATTGCTGTCGACATGGTGAACATAGCGGTTGAGCACGTCGGTAATGGCCAATTTGTCTTCCTGAGACAAAACCGTCATTGGTATCTCCTTTATCGTTTTATTGTCGATCAAAGAACTTGCTGGCGCTGACTATAGCGTTAATTCCCTTGAAGAGCACCTCCTTGGGCCACCCGTGAAACAGTCCGATTCGGCTCGATGGATTGACAAAAAAACGGGCAGGGAGAGAAAATAGATAGCATACTTACAATTAGCACTCTATCTAATTATGGATCAGCCCCTGATCCATGGTTTTTGCCGTATGGCTGGATTAACAACATGGTCAGAGAGCCCCGGGAAACCATCACCCTTGGTCGTTTGCTGTACGAAATCGCCCGCATATGGCGGGCGAGAATCGACAACAGCCTGCAGCACTACGGTCTCAGCCGGGCCAAATACAACGTCATCCTCGCTCTTGAGGATGAACGCGAGACCGGCGCCGGTCTGACCCAACGGGAATTGGCCAACATCGCCGGTGTCGAGCCACCCAGCATGGCCACGCTCCTCGAGCGCATGGAAAAGGAAGGCTGGGTGGAGCGGCGGGTCTGTGACGACGACCGGCGCAGCAAGCGCAGCCGACTGACCTCGAAGGCGATCGCCATACGAACGGAGATCAAGGCGCTCTCCTACCAGGTCGAGCAGGAGGTGTTTGCCAATCTGCCGGCGGAAACATACGACAGCTTGCGGGCAGGCCTTCTGTCACTGCGCGAAGCGCTGGAACATTCAAACGCAGAACCAGATAAATAACGGGAGTTCTATGAGACCCTGGAAATGGCTATTACTGATTGTCATTACCCTGGCCGGAGTTGCCGGTGTTTTGCTTTATTCCCATTACGAAAGACTCTACCCGTCCACGGAGAACGCTTACCTGGACGCCACCGCGGTGCGTATCTCCAGCGAGATAGAGGGCCCGGTGACAGAGGTTTATGTGCGCAGCCAGCACAATGTCACCCGGGGTGCCCCCCTGTTTGCCATCGACGAAACCCCATACCTGTCCCTTGAGCATGCCGCAGCAGCGGAACTGGCCCTGGCCCACAGACAGGTCGCCGAGAACAGCGCCGAACTCGCCAGCGCCGAGGCGGATGTGCAGGATGCCCGGGTGCATCTCAGCAATGCCCGGGACCAGCTCAAACGGCTGGCAGAGCTGAAAAAACAGTCCTACTCCTCTGAACAGCAAACCGAAGATGCTGAAGCCGCCTACGAGCGAGCCCGGGCGGCACTGAAAATGGCAGAGGCGCGCCTGGCAAAAGCCAGGGCCAGGGTCAGCCGGGAGGAACACAGCGAAGAGGACATACTGGTCACCGCCGCAAAAGCGCGGCTAACCAACGCGCGATGGGCCCTTGGGCAGACCCAGGTCCGCGCCCCCTGCGACGGCATCCTGGAGAGCGTTGATGTCCATGTCGGCGAGACGGTGCGGGCGCGAACCCCGGTTATGGTCCTGATCTGCACCGACCGGTTCTGGGTCAACGCCAATTTCAAGGAGACCCAGATTAATCGCATTGCACCGGGCCAAAGCGTGGAGATCGAGGTCGACATGTACCCGGACAAGATATTTCAAGGGGTGGTGGAAAGCCTAAACCCGGCCACCGGCACCGCATTTTCTTTACTGCCCCCGGAGAACGCCACCGGCAACTGGGTAAAAACCACCCAGCGGGTGCCGGTAAAAATTCGGGTCACCACGCCCGAACCGGCATATCCCCTTCGCGTCGGGGCCAGCAGCAAAGTCACTATTGATACCCGCAGGCCGGAAGAACGATCTTGAGTCCTCTGCGCGCCAGCTCCATCGAAACGCTGACTCACCAGCAGCGGCTGGTGATCACGACTGTGGTGATGCTGGCTACCCTGATGCAGCTGCTCGATACAACCATCGTCAACGTTGCCCTGCCCCATATCAAGGGCCAGCTCAGCGCAACACCCGAACAGGTCAGCTGGATACTCACCAGCTATGTGGTTGCCGCCAGCATTTTCATGCCACTCACCGGTTTTTTTTCCGACCGCTTTGGCATACGAAATTTCCTGCTCATTTCAATCGCCGGCTTTACCTTTACTTCCCTGCTCTGCGGCATGGCCGCAACACTGAACCAGATGGTGTTGTTCCGGATCCTGCAGGGGGTTTTTGGCGCCGCCCTGGTGCCGCTTTCCCAAATGGTACTGATCCTCATCTATCCTCCCCAGGAGAGAGGCAAGGCTATGGGAATCTGGGGCGTCGGTATCATGGCAGGCCCGATCCTCGGCCCGACACTGGGCGGCTGGCTGACGGAACAGTGGAGCTGGCACTGGACCTTTTTTATCAATGTCCCCATTGGAATACTGTTGGTGATCCTCGCCTTTATGACCATGCCCACGAGCCCCGCCAAGCCGCGGCGCATGGACTGGACCGGTTTCGCTCTGATGGCGATAGCCGTGGCTTCCCTGCAATTGATTCTGGATCTCGGTGAACGCCAGGACTGGTTTGAGTCGACCCTGTTGCGACTGCTGGTGGTGTCTTGCCTGGCAAGCCTGGTGGGGTTTATCTGGCACAGCCTGAATCGGAAGGACGACCCCCTCTTCAACCTGTCCATTTTCAAAGACCGAAATTTCTGTGCCGCCGTGTTGATCATCTCCACCATGACCCTGGGTTTCTATGGCGCCACGCTGCTGGTACCGCTGATGATGGTCGGCTCGCTCAATTTCAATACCCTCACGGCCGGGCTGATGATGGCCCCCAGGGGGATCACCACAATTGTCTCTTCCATACTCGCCGGCCATCTACTAAAACGGGTCGACGGGCGGATCCTCGTTGGCGTCGGGGCGCTGGTCATTACCCTTGGCAGTGTGCCGCTGACAGAGTTCAGTCTCGCCACCACAGACTTGCAGGTCATGTTACCGGGTGTCCTGCAGGGACTCGGCCTCGGTTTTATTTTTGTTCCCCTATCGACCATGGCCTATGCCACCATGGCGCCGCACCTGATCGGCGAAGCAACCGGCGTATTCAGCCTGTTGCGCTCAATGGGGGGTAGTATCGGTATCGCCTTCACCGCCGCCTTCAATGCCCGACACGCCCAAATAGCCTGGACACAGTTACGCGGCGAAATTCAGCCTACTTCACCAATACTTCGCCAGTGGCTGGACAGCTCCGGCCTGGACAGTTCGTCGCCGCAAACCTGGCAAATATTGGCGCTGGAACTGGAAAGACAGAGCCATATGGTTGCCTACGTAGATGCATTCCAGTACATCGTATGGGTCTTTCTGGCCATGTTGCCGCTACTGCTTATTTTCAAACTGAAAGCCAACCCTGCCCAGGCGGCAGTGAGCGGGACAACCACATAAGGCCCGTGGGACAGCCAGCAACCAATACCCTTAAGCAGCTATCGGAGGAACTCATACCGACTCGAGATTGAGCATCTTTGTTCTTGAGTTTCAAACAGTTTTTAGTCCAATTTTTAAAGAAAAGAGGTTGCACGTTAACGCGGGCAGGGATATTGTTCCCGTAATCAAGCCGCGACATAGCGGCTGGCTGTGCCAGGGCCTGTTCACAACAGTGACAATCTCACCAGTGTGAGCAGGCCCTGGTTACCGTATTTTCGACCTCACAACGATACGAATAGATAGAAGCATGATCAGAAAACTCGCATTCAGTCTGTTAGTGATGTCGGCCTCCCTGGGGCATGCGGCAACCCATACCGTGACGAGCGGCGACACGCTTTACGGTATCGCCAATCAGTATAAGGTGAGCGTAAAAGCCCTTCAGCAGTCAAACAATCTGCGTTCTCCGACCATTCACCCCGGCCAGACGCTGACCATCCCCGGCAAAGGCGCGACAAGCCAGACCACCAGTCGAGCCATTTATACCGTGCGACGGGGTGATACCCTGTCGGGCATTGCCAAGCGTTACGGTACCAGCGTGGCCTCGTTGCGCACCCACAACGGTCTGCGCAGCCACATGTTGCAACCCGGCCAGCGCCTTCGCATTCCCGGCGTGGGGGGCTACGAGACCACAGCGTCCGCCCCGCAGGTAACCAACCAACACACTATCCGCCGCGGTGACACCCTTTCCGGCATCGCCACCCGCTACGGGATCTCCCTGGCCTCCCTTGTTCGCAGCAATAACCTGTCTACCAAGAGCATTCTTCACCCTGGCGATGTACTGACCATCCCGGCGGTGCGTCACCGGCCAGCGGGCCCGGAAAGCAACCGAAACGTCGTAGCGGCAGCAACCCACAAGGTCAATGTTCACTCCGATAATGTCATCGTAGTCGACGCTCGCTCGGGGAAAACCCTGTATGAGAAAAACGCCGACCAGGTGCGCTCCATCGCATCCATAACCAAGCTGATGACGGCCATGGTAACGCTGGATGCCGGTCTTCCCATGGACGAACAACTCACCATCACCCGTGAGGACGTGGACTACCTGAAGAAGACGTCATCGCGCCTGCCTCTCGGCACAACCATGTCCCGCTACGAAATGCTTCGGCTGGCGCTGATGTCGTCGGAAAATCGCGCTGCGTCCGCGCTATCGCGCCATTATCCAGGTGGCCACGACGCCTTTATTCAGGCGATGAACGCAAAGGCCAAGGCTCTTGGCATGGGCAGCACCCGCTTTGAAGATGCCACCGGCCTGACACCGGCCAATGTTTCCACCGCAGCTGACCTGGTAAAAATGGTCGGCGCCGCCAGCAACTACCATCTAATCCGCCAGTTCACCACCACGGAAGGCCGTGAAGTCGCCATCGCCAAAGCGCGGCACTTGCAGTATCTCAACAGCAACCCGCTGGTGCGCAAGGGACAATGGGATATCCAGGTCAGCAAAACCGGCTACATTAATGAAGCCGGCCGCTGCCTCGTCATGCAGGCCGAAGTGGCTGATCGCCCTGCGATCATGGTTTTCCTGAGGGCCCAGGGCAAATACACGCCCATGGCCGATGCCAGCCGCGTCAGGCAATGGATCGAATCGGGCGCTTCGGGCATCAATATCGCCTCGCTCTAATTTTTCCGGGTCACATCCGTTTTAAGCAGGCACCAACCGGTGCCTGTTTTACGTTGTGCGTGCTGGCTTGCCCTGGGCCACTGCCCTAGAATGTCCCGGCACTGGCCAATAAAAATAGTTGATAAGGGGCTCTCCCGATGATCGAAAAAGATGTTGTTGTGGTCGGATCCGGTGGTGCCGGTCTTTCCGCCGCTGTTGTAGCCGCCTGCGAAGGCCTGGACGTGCTGGTAGTCGAAAAGTCCGACTACTTCGGTGGCACCACGGCCCTTTCCGGCGGTGGCATATGGATACCGATGAGCGCGCCGGCGATCGACGCCGGTTTCCATGACAGCCTCGATGCCGCGCGGACCTATGTCCGGAAAGTGGTGGGACCCACTATTGATCTCGACCAACTGGACAGGTTTCTCGAAACCGCGCCAAAGGCGCTCGACTACCTCATGTCAAAAACCGACGTGCAGTTCGCCCTTGAGCCGGGCTTTCCGGACTATCAACCGGATATCGAAGGCGCGGTGGACGATGGTCGACTTCTCAGCCCTGTCCCCTACGACGGGAAACATCTTGGCGAGTATTTCCCGCTTATCCGGCCGCCGCTGTCGGAGTTCAATGCGCCCGGGGGCTTCATGATCGCCATCGGCGACATGCCTCACCTCGAGAACATGACCCGGTCCCTGAAATCCTTACTGCACATGGCTCGACTGATCGGTCGCTTTCTAATCGACCGGTTGCGCTATCCCCGGGGCACGCGCCTGACCATGGGCAACGCCTTCGTCGCCAGACTGGTTCGCTCTGCCCTGGATAACGGTGTCGAGCTGTGGCGCAGGGCGCCGGTTATGGAACTCGTTGAGGAACAAAGCAGGGTGACAGGCGTGGTGGTCGAACGGGACGGTAAAAGGGTCGAAGTGAGAGCCCGCAGGGGTGTCATGCTCGCCTCAGGCGGATTCTCCGCCAACCCGGAGATGCGCAAACGTTACATTCCCTATCCCGAACACCATGTGTCACTGGTGCCTGAGAGCAACACCGGCGATGGCATCAATATGGGGAGCCGGATCGGTGGCACCCTGGATGAGGGCAATGTCAGTAACGCCATGTGGACCGTAATGTCCCTGGCCACCGACCTGGACGGCAACACCACGAAGTACCCGCATATTTTCATGGACCGCCCCAAGCCCGGATGCATCGCCGTCAACAGGGACGGCAGGCGCTTTACCAATGAAGCCAACCTCAACATGGTCAAGGATATGCACGCCACGGATTCAGTGCCGGCGCACCTTATCTGCGACCGGAAATTCATCCGTAAATACGGCCTGGGTATCGTCAAGCCCGGGGGACTCGGCCTGAAAAAATGGCTCAAAGCCGGCTATATCGTCAGCGCGCCGACCGTACGGGAACTCGCCGAACAAATTGGCTGCGACCCGGTTAACCTAGAGGAAACGGTAGCGCGTATGAATCAATTCGCCGCCGAAGGCGTCGACCATGATTTTGGCAAGGGTTCCAGCACCGCGGACCGGGGCATCGGTGACCCTCGCAACAAGCCCAACCCGAGCCTTGGTCCGATCAAAACTGCACCCTTTTACGCGGTGAAGATTTTACCCGGGGATTCGACCACCACCCTGGGACTCAAGGTCAACCCGAACGCCCAGGTGCTTAACGAAAACGGGGAGGTTATCGAAGGGCTGTACGCCGCCGGTCTGGACATGAATTCCCTGTGGCGCGGCGTACAACCGGCAAATGGCGGCAACAATGCCCCGTCACTCACCTTTGGTTACATCGCCGCCATGGATATGGCCAGCAAACCGGGCTGACACCACCAGCCAATAGGCGAAAAACCGGCTCGGAGGTTGCCATTGCGCCATTTACTGCTGCGCGTCTGATGCTCGCGATTGCGAGGCGTCTGCGGGCGCGTCGTCATTCTCCTCAGACGGCTCGCTGTCGATACGCGGATCCATCTCAAAAAGCACCGGAGACGTATCGGTAAGCGCCCGGAACGGCTCGGTCTCGTCGATGACGGGCAGCACATGGGTCTTGCGACGCAGGGAAATCCCCAGGGCAAACACCAGCTGGCAAAGGGCGGAAAAGACAAACAGTCCCCCTGCACCCATCAACGCCATCAGCGCTGACGCGAGGGGGCCGCCCAGGGCCGAGGTGATCGCGTATACCAGCAGGATACCGCTGCCTACCATCACGAAGTCATCGCCGGACGCGCTATCGGTGGCATGGGCAAGACTGATGGCGTACAGGGTCATGACACTTCCGCCCCAGAACAGTGCCAACAGCAATAACGCCAACCCTGACAGTGACAGGTAGGCCATGAGCAGGGAAAGCCCCACCCCCACCACGGACACATAAAACAGCACCAGGCGCCGGTCGTAGTGATCGGAGAGGCGTCCCAACGGCAGCTGGAAAACAGCCCCGCCGAGCACCACAGCGCTCATCAGCAGGGTCAGGGTGCGGGTGTCCAGGTCAAGACCCCGGGCGAACAACGGCCCCATGGACCAGAAAGCCCCGGTGACCAGACCGCTGACGATTGCACCGCCCATCCCGACATGGGATAGCTGCCAGAGACGCCGCAAATCCAGCTTGACGGCGTGCATGGGTGCCGGGGCCAGGGTCACCGTCAGGGAGACCGGGATAATTGCCAGCGAGAGCAGAATTGCCGCCAGGCCAAACAACATTGGTCCGGACGGATCGGCCACGTTCAGCAGCTGTTGACCGAGGATGATCATGCTCAGGTTGATCACGGTATAGATCGAAAGAATAGTGCCTCGGGACTCCTGGGTGGAACGTTCGTTAAGCCAGCTTTCGATGACCATGAAAAGTCCGCAAATACAGAAGCCGACAACAAGGCGCAAAACCAGCCACCACTCCACCAGGGAAAGCACATGGAACAACAGTATCACCGCTGAGTAGAGCGTGGTGAGTACGGCGAAGGTACGAATGTGTCCCACCCGCCGGACTATATGGGGTGTAACAAAACAGCTGACCACGAAGCCCATGAAATAAGCGGAACCGGTCCAGCCAATTTCTGTGGCCGAAAAGCCCTGTATCTCCGCCCGAAGGGGAAGCAGGGTCAGCACCAGTCCCTGGCCCGCCAACAGGAGCGCATCGGAAAGCAGTAATGCGGTAATGGGAAACAGCAACCGTCTTATCATATCTCGGGTCTTGGTAAATCGGGTGTTGGCAAAGATGACTGGCCACATCCCTGTGCGGATGCCGGCGTAGCGTTAGGTGATTTGGCGCAAGTCTAGCCACTCATCGAGGTGAAGTAAAAGATCAAGCCGTGCCCCCTCGATAGCCGGACCGAGGTTCAGTAGAATGGCGCCTTCTACCCCCTGGCAGTGAATGGCTCAATATGATCGAAAAGACCCTTGAACGCGGCATGTACGCCTCGCGCTGGCTGTTGGCCCCAATTTATCTCGGCCTGAGTGTCGCCCTGATGGCCCTGGGCGTGAAGTTTTTCATGGAGCTGGTGCATGTCATCCCGCACCTGCTGACCATCTCCGAGATGGACCTGATTCTGCTGGTATTGTCCCTGGTGGATATTTCCCTGGTCGGTGGGCTGATTGTCATGGTCATGCTATCGGGTTACGAAAACTTCGTCTCCCAGCTCGACCTCAAGGAGAGCGACGATAAACTCAGCTGGCTGGGCAAGCTTGACACCGGCAGCCTGAAAAACAAGGTGGCGGCGAGTATCGTCGCGATCTCTTCTATCCACCTGTTGAAAATATTCATGAACGCCCAACAGGTCGACAACGACAAACTGCTCTGGTATGTGGTGATCCATATTACCTTCGTCGTTTCCGCATTCATGATGGGATTGCTAGACAGAATGATGCGCGACAAACATTGAAACCCTGACCGCCGGCACAGTCCAGCGAATGACCCCGACAGCCTCCTGGGGCCTGTTCACACTATCTGGATTATCGTCGACACCCCAAATAGTGTGAACGGTCCTAGCCCAGAAGCCGGTAACAGGGTTTGTATTCTTTTTCCCCTTGCCCGAGCTTCATCCGCTGCTCGCGCACCATGCGTCGCAACAGGTCGTCCATGGCCGAAAGCAAGCGCCTGTCACCCTGGATCAGGTAGGGCCCCCGCTCGGCCACCTGACGAATACCGTAGGCCTTGACATTGCCCGCCACCAGTCCCGAGAACGCCGAGCGCATCTGGCTGGCGAGCTGATGGCCGGGCAGCTCCGGCGACAGGCTCAGGGCCGCCATGTTCTCGTGACTGGGCACGAAGGGAATCTGCAGGTGACCATCGATGTTCAGGTTCCAGTTGAAATAGTAGGCATCCTGGGTCTTGCGCCGGGTCATATGCACGCTGTCCACAGCCTCGCGCAGGCTCTGGCCCACTTCCGCCGGCTTGCCGATGACAATACGATAAAGGTCCGCCACGCCATCGCCCAGACAGCGGCGCAGGAACCGGTCGAGATAGCTGAAGTAATCCCGACAGGACTCCGGTCCGGCAAATACAAGGGGTAGCGACTGATCGTTGTCCGGATGCATAAGGATGCTGAGCAGATAGAAAATCTCCTCAACCGTGCCCACGCCGCCGGGAAAAACGATGATACCGTGGGCGAGGCGTACAAAGGCTTCCAGGCGCTTTTCGATGTCCGGCATGATCACCAGCTCATTGACAATGGCGTTGGGCGATTCGGAGGCGATGATGCCCGGCTCGGAGATACCGATATAGCGGCCGGTCTTGATCTGTTGCTTGGCGTGCCCGACCGCCGCACCCTTCATCGGTGCCTTCATGGCGCCGATACCGCACCCGGTGGCGATATCCAGGCCTCGAAGCCCCAGTTCATAGCCCACCTGCTTTGCGTAGTCATATTCCTCCCGGGGGATCGCGTGACCACCCCAACAGACCACCAGATTAGGCGCCAGGTCGGGACGGACGATATCGGCGTTGCGCAGGATGCGAAATACCGTATCGCTGACGTTGGCGCCAGTGGCTTGCGTATCACCGGTGACAGGTGCGATCTTGTAGTCGGTATAGACAATGTCACGCAAGGCCGAAAACAGATGATCCTGAATACCGCGAATCATCTTGCCGTCGACAAACGACTGGCTGGGGGCGTTGAAGACCTCTAACTTCAACCCCCGGGGCTGGGGCACGAGCTTGATCTCGAAATCCTCATAAGCGGCGAAAATCTGTGCCGCATCGTCCTTGTTGCTGTCGGTATTGAGAATCGCCAGGGCACAGTCCCGGAACAACCGGGTGAGATCCCGACGGCCGTGGGTCATGGCAGCGATTTCTTCCTGGGAAAGCAGATTGAGCGAGCGCAGGGGGTGAATGGTGGCGTGGGAAATTTTAGCCATAGTGGCTCCGGTCCATGGGTCTGACCACGAGTGTAATACACCACCTCGAAAAACCGTATCCGGTCGGACAGGGGGAACAAATCACCTGTAAGCTATAGTAAATGCAGCGGCGGATGGCCGTTCCTGCAGACAACGTAAGGAACTGGATATGCTGGAAACCATTGAAAAGCAAAGCCTGGAAGTCTTGGCAACGGTGATCGCACTCTTGCCGAGCCTGGCCGGCGCCGTACTGGTCGTTATCGCAGGCTGGATCCTGGCCCGCATACTGCGACTTATCGTCGGGCGCATTATTCACTCCGTTAACCATCTGCTGGACCGCCGCCTCAATCTGTCGGCACTGAGCTTTGCCCACATTTCCCCCACCGCTGAGCGACTGGTCGGCATTCTTGTTTTTTGGGCGACCCTGTTGATTGCTCTGACCATTGCCGTACGACTGGTGGGTTTTGTCGGCGTCGCACAGTGGCTTGACCGACTGGTGATCTATCTTCCCTCCCTGGTGGCGGCCGGAATACTGATCGTCGCGGGATTTCTGGTTGGAACCATCGCCCGGGAGCTGATCATCCGCAATATCGAACTGCCCCAGGCACCGGCCCTGGCGCGCCTGACTCAGGCCAGTTTCGTCGCCGTGGGCGTTGTACTCGGGCTGTCTCAAGCCGGCATCGACGTTACCTTTGTCATCATTCTCTTCGCCATTGCCCTGGCCGCTGTACTCGGCGGCTTTGGTCTGGCCTTTGGTCTTGGTGCCCGGACCCTTGTGGAAAATCTGATCGCCGTCCGGCACCTGCGTCAGGTAGTCGATATCGGCCAAAGGGTGGCAGTGGCCGGCACAGAAGGCCGGGTGCTGGAATTCACCGCCACCGCCATGGTTCTGGAAACCATTGCGGGCAGGCATCTTGTCCCGGCAAGCCTGTGTCTGAACGAAACACTTCAGCTACTGACCGGGGCACCTGACGATGAGTGAGAACCAGCCCTTAAGTCTTGATTTCCTGGCACTGAAGCCCGCGGCAGCGGCGCGGGTGATCCAGCAACTCGATCCCGCGGAGGCGGCACAGTTCGCGGCCCGGGCACCGGCACGGATAATGGCCCCGGTGATCGAATCCATGGAGAGTTGGCCGGCGGCACGATTGGTTCAGAATGTCGCAACCGAGACCGCAGCAGCGCTGCTCAATCAAATGGCCTACCGCCATATCACTGCCCTGATGCGCCAGCTGGCCGCCGACCGGCGCAGGCAGATTCTCGATGCATTACCCGCGAAACTCGCCCGCGATCTGCAGAGAACCCTGACCTTTGCCCCCGGGACTGTCGGGGCATGGACCGATCTTTCCAGTCCGGGCTACTCAGGCGCCCTGACCGCCAGAGAGTGTCTGGCGCTGATTCAGGCCAAAGGTACCCCCACCGGGATAGCGATCAGTATTGTCAGCGACAATCAGGAAATCCTGGGGCTGGTGCCATTGGACCGGCTTCTGACCGCGGACAGCGATACCCGTCTCGATTCGCTCATCGCCAGACCTATCCGCGCCCTTCCCGCCCAACTGAGCCTGACCGTCGCCGCCGAATCGACACTCTGGCACCACAGTGCCCTTCTACCGGTACGCAATGCCCAGGGGCTATTTTTGGGCACACTGACGCGGCAAGCGTTGGCTCAGGCCATGGCATCGAAACCGCAGGGCGCGGCTCCCGACCGGGAACAAGACATGATCACCCACTTGAGCCAGGCCATGGCCAGCGCCGCGATCGGCCTGGTGAAACTGGCGACAGCGCCCGGCATCCGGGAAAAGGCGAGGGACTGAGCGATGGACAACACCGAAGCCAGCGAGGCGGCTGACACTATCCTGACCCGCCGATTCCTGCTCGATTTTCCACGGGATGCGGCAAGACAAATAGAACACACTCCCCTGGAAGCGGTGGCGCGAGCACTGGTGGACCAACCCCTCTATGCCCTGCTGCCGGTGTGGCCACACCTGGTACCCCAGGTGGCCCGCGACCTGCTCGTGTCGCTGCCCACCGAAAAGGGCTGTCAGCTGTTGGCGGAGCTTCAGCCACAACAGGCCGTGCGCCTGCTCGGACAACTTGACGATGAGGAACGCGCCGCATTCCTGGAAAAACTCGATGGCGCCATCGCGCGGGAAATCAAGCGCCTGATGACCTACCCGGAAAACAGTGCCGGCCGCCTGATGGATACGCAGATTCTCCTGCTGCACGGTGACAATACCGCCGGCGAGGCACTCGACACCCTCAGAACGACGCGCATGAAAACCGCCCGCAGCCTGTTCCTGAGCGACAGCGAGGGACGTCTCGCCGGCAAGGTTCTGCTCCAGGACATTGCGACATCCGCCCCCGAGACTCCCCTTGATCACCTTGTCCAGCCGGTGACCGCGGCGGTGAACAGTACCGCGCCGCGGGAGGAGATCTCGGACCTGTTTGAACAACACCGCCTTTTCGATTTACCCGTGCTCGACGTCGACGGCAGAGTGCTCGGCATTATCAACCATGCGAACCTCGTCCAGGTTTCACAGGAGGATATTTCCTCAGACGTGCTGGCCATGGTCGGTGCCAGCCGGGAGGAGCGTGCCCTCTCAAAGCCTTTGTTTGCCGTGCAAAAACGTATGCCCTGGCTGCAGATCAATCTGCTTACCGCCTTCCTCGCAGCCTCTGTGGTAGGCCTTTTCGAAGACACCATCGCACGCTTTACAGCACTGGCAGTGCTCCTGCCGGTGGTGGCGGGACAATCCGGTAACGCCGGGGCACAGGCGCTGGCGGTGACCATGCGCGGCCTGGCCCTGCGTGAGATCAGCATCCGGCATTGGCTGCGGGTCATGTTCAAGGAAATCCGTGTCGGCCTGATCAACGGCCTGTGTATTGCGGCGACCTGCGGCGTGGGCGTCTACCTTTGGAGTCAATCCATCGGACTGGTTCTGGTGATCTGCTCAGCCATGGTGTTGGCCATGGTAATCGCCGGGTTCGCCGGCGCGGTGGTGCCCATCGCCTTGGTAAGACTGGGCCAGGATCCGGCACAGTCCTCGTCAATTATTCTCACCACCGTGACTGACATCGCCGGTTTTTTTGCCTTTCTCGGCATCGCCACCGCCCTTGCCGGCATGCTGTAATGACGTGAAGCTGGATAGCCCGGCAGGAACCGCCACTGCATGAAGTTTGTTGCTTATCGCCCCCTAACCCGGGTCGCCGTCGTTGCCCGACACCTGGCTGTGACTGTTATTTTGCTGGCATCCGGTGCGCCCCTGGCGGAAACCCTGACACTGGAGATCCACGGGGTAGAGGGTGCCCTGGCAGACAACATTCGCGCCCACTGGCCCGTTGATCAGGTAGCTTGCCCGGTAACTCCACAGCGTTGGTGGCGTCTTGAACGGGAGGCTGACCGGCAAATCGCCGCGGCCTTGAAGGCCCTTGGCTACTACCATGGTTTTTGGCATCTGGAACGGATGGGCGATGGCTCAGACTGTGGCCGGGTGTTGCTCAACGTCACACAGGGCCCGGCAACAGTCATAGAGAGGGTGAACATCACGCTATCCGGCGATGGACAGGGTGAACCGGTGTTTACGGATTACCTCGATGCCCTGCCCCTGGCACCGGGGGACCGTCTCAACCACGGTAACTATGACGCCATCAAGACCGAACTGCAACGACGAGCCCGCAGCCAGGGCTATTTCGAATCCCGGTTCGAAACCGCCAGACTCGTGGTCGATACCAACGCCAACCAGGCCTCCGTTGAGCTTCGCTTCATCACCGGTCCCCGCTACAAATTCGGGGCCATCCGGTTTCCGGATACGCCTTTGTCGAACGACCTCCTGAGCCGATTTCTCCCTTTCAAACCCGGCAGCCCGTTTGACAGTGAGCGCCTGATCCAATTCCAGGACAACCTAATCAACAGCCAGTATTTCGACTCGGTCAGTGTCGAGCAGGGGGTACCGGATAGCGAGCAGAAAATCGTGCCAATCGAAGTTGCACTTACGGCAAAAACCCGTTTCCAGACAAGGATCGGCGCCGGCGTTTCCACCGACACCGGCCCCCGCATCACCTACTCCCTGCACAATCGCCGAATGAACAGTCGGGGCGACACCTACCACATCGATACCCAGCTGTCAGGCGTCGACAGCTTCGCGCGATTTCAGTTTGAACAGCCTGGGCAGAGACCGCTTCGGGAGAAGTACCTTTGGTCCCTCGGCGTTCATCAGGAAGATACCGATACGGCGTTGAGCCGCAAGCTGGTGGCGGAGGCGGCCCGACTCACCATTGAGGGTGAGAACTGGTTGCAGAACCTGAGCCTGCGCTTTCTGTACGAGGATTTCGATATTGCCGGTGAAAGCGAGGCCACCATGCTGTTGATGCCGGGCATCGGCTGGTCGCGCAGCGAGTCCAACCACCCCCGTTACCCGACACATGGCTGGCGTCTGCAGTTCTCGGCCCGGGGCGCCATCGAAGGGATCGCTTCCGATATGACCCTGGGACAGGCCACCGCGGAGGGCAAGGTCATTCTACCCCTGTTCGGCGGCCGCTTACTGTCGCGGGTGAATCTGGGCGCGACCGCCCTGGATGACTTTTCCCGACTGCCCGCGTCGTTGCGCTTCTTTGCGGGCGGCGACAACAGCGTACGCGGTTACCAATACGAAAGTCTGGGTCCCGAGAACAGCCAGGGCGACGTGGTGGGTGGCAAACATCTCCTGGCGGGCAGTATCGAAGTGGATCACAAAATCTGGCGCGAAGTGGCCCTGGCGGCGTTTATCGATGCCGGCACGGCATTCGATACCCGGGATTTCACTCTCCACCAGAGCGCCGGGGTCGGTATCCGCTGGTTTTCCCCCATCGGGCCGATCCGGTTCGACCTTGCCTTCCCCCTCAAGGACGGCGGCTTTCGGGTGCATCTGTCGATGGGTCCGGACCTATGACCGACAAGAGCAAGCAAGCGCAGACAACCACCGTAGCCGGCAAATGGCGGCGAGCCCTGGCCTCGATATTACTCCTGACACTGCTCCTTCCCTGTGGTGCCATTCTGTGGCTGGTCCAAACGGAATCCGGGAGTCGCTGGGTGATCGGCACCGTCGACCGGCACTGGGGCCCCGATCTGCAGATCGGACAGGTGTCGGGAACCCTGGGCCACGGACTGACCCTGAGCGATATCCGCTGGCGACAAAACGACATCGCCCTCAGCATGGAACGGGTCGGCGGCTCCTGGAGCCTTTGGGAAGTGATGGGAGGCCAGCTCATCGTTCGTGAGCTGAAGATCCGCAACCTGACCCTGAGCCTGCCTGGGGATAGCGGCTCGACCGGGTCCACCCCCCCTGCCTGGCCCGATCTCACGGTCCCTCTACCTGTAAGACTCGACAGTGTCGACTTCAGGGGCGTGTCGATTCATCGCGGCGACGACCGCCACAGAATCGATCACATCCAGCTAAGGGCACTCCTCACCGCCCACGGAATACAGCTGGACACTCTGACCCTGAGTCGGGATCAGGACCGGCTCAAGCTAGCCGGCAAAATCGCTACCCGACTGCCGTATCGTCTGGATCTGTCGCTGAAATGGCAAGTCACGGACCCTCCCCGCTTCGACCCTTTGGGCATCACCGGGGCACTGAGCGGCAACGGCCGTCTTTCCGGAAACCTTCAGGACCTGCACTTCAGCCATAAACTCGCCAACACCGACGGTGGCACTTTCTCTGTCAGCGGCGATCTGAACACTGCCCTGACCAGCGATCACATCGGGCTGGTTCCTGAAGACAGCACCCTTGCGTTGTCTGCCACCCTCGATCAGTGGCCCACACGACCAACACCGACGTCAGCCACTACCGCATCCGGCGAAATTCGGGTTGCCGGCAACTGGCAAGCGTACCGTCTCGAGATACAGGGCAAGCTGGTTCCGGCGGCCGTTGCGAGCGCACCCCCGGGGTCGGCATTACGTGGAAACCCGGAATACCGGTTGACCGAGCCGGTTGATCTGACCCTGAAAGCCGACGGACAGGCGCGATCCATCGAGGTCCGCCACCTCTTTCTTGCGAGTGCCTCTGGCCAGATAGCGGCTAGCGGCTCAGTACGTCTCGGCGCGCCCTTGCAGTGGGACGCAACCGTAAAATTGACTGACATTAATTCCGCCCTGTTCGACCCGGAACTGTTGGGACGGCTGTCCGCCCGATTGGCAACGCAGGGACGCTGGCAGGATAAGGGTGACTTCAGCGCAAAGCTGACAATTGATGAGCTGTCGGGAAAATTGCGCGGACACCCGGTTGACGGCCACGGTGAACTCGACCTGGCACCGATGCGGCAGGTTGTTCGAAACGCTCGTCTTGCCGCCGGGGACAACCACATGGAATTTTCCGGCACACACCGGGTTTCCATAAGTGACGGATCGCCTCGTCACAGTCTGGAGCTACGCTGGCAAATCGACGCCAACCAACTCGACCAGCTCCATCCCGGCCTCGGCGGCCAGCTGCATTCGACCGGCACGGCAGTGGGGGATTTGGCCTCGCCCGTCATCGTGACCGACATCGAAGGACGCCGGTTGCGCTATGCCGATAGCACGCTCGAACGATTAACCCTGAAGCTCACCACCGATCAGGCACAACAGCTGGATCTCACTTTGGACGCGCGGGGAATATCAACCCCCGGTTTGTCCGGGGACAGCATTGCCCTGTCCGCCAAGGGCGCGCTCGATCAACATGCCATAGAGGCGGATATCCGCGTCGCCGGACAGTCTATTTCCGCGCAGGCCACTGGCAGCCTCGACGAGCAACGCTGGCGGGGTGAAGTCACCGGAATCAAACTGGACAGCCCCATCGCGGGCCGCTGGCAACAAAAAAGCCCGGTGGACCTGTCGGTAGGTCCCGACACCATCCAACTTGGCAACCTCTGCCTCACTCAAAGCGGCGGTGACGCCTGCGCCGCTATCCACTGGACTGATGGAACACTCAAGGCCAGTGGTCAGGTGACCCAGCTCGATGTCGCCCGCTTCAACCCGCTGTTCGGGGACCTGACACACCTGTCCGGCACAATGGACGGCGACTTCGCGATCGAGGGATTCCCGGCTGCTCCCCGGGGTCACCTCAACATCAGGGCGACGCCCATCACAATGACAATACGTACCGGCGAAGAAGACGGCGACGAGTTGCAACAGGCCCTTTCCCTGACCGCCGGCGCCACTGCTCAGGGGGGAAATGCGCAGGGCCAACTGATACTCACCGTGCACGACAACATCCCGGGTCTCAAGTCCGAAGCCCCTTCGCCGACGGAAATCGGGGTCTTTGAGGGTCGTATTGCCGTCAGGGGGCTGTCTGAAGCACGTGCCCTGGACGGGCACCTTCGGGGCCATTTTGACGACCTGCGATGGCTGGATGGTCTGTTGCCGCGAATAGAGCGGCTCGAGGGTGAACTGGCCGTGAACGCCGACCTCCAGGGTACTCTGGATGCGCCCGTCGCCAGTGCCGAACTCACCCTCGACGGCGTCCGGGCGAGGATTCCGGAACTCAGGACGGCATTCAACAACGGTCAATTGGCTGTTTCTCTAAACGACGAGCGCCAGTGGCTACTCAGTGGCCGCGTTGAAGCGGGCGACGGCAGGCTGACCGCCAGTGGTCGCGGATCGGCGTCATCATTACTCGACCTCACCGGTTCGATAAACATCGCGGGGGATAAATTCCCCCTCGCCCAGCGAGAAGACCTTCAGCTGGTAACCAGCCCTGATCTGAGCATTTCGATAGGTCAGACCAGTGCCACGGTTACCGGCACCCTCGCCATTGACAAGGGCCGTATCAAACTCAGGCCACTGCCCGACCAGGCAATCGCCGTATCATCCGATGAGGTGGTGACCCCGGCCCGAACGAAACCCGAAACCATGGGCAAGCCGTGGGATACGGACATCAAACTTGTCCTGGGTAACGATTTTCAGTTCAGCGGCTATGGTTTGACCAGCCGGGTCGCGGGGGACCTGCGCCTGAGCCAGCGCGGACAATCGCCCACCCGGGCACTGGGCACCCTGACCCTGCTGGATGGCAAGTACAAGGCCTACGGGCAGAGCCTGGAAGTGGAGCAGGGATATTTGCTGTTTCAAGGGCCGGTGGACAACCCCGGACTCAACATTCGTGCTGTGCGGAAGACCGCCGACTACCGGGTGGGCATCGCCATCAGCGGATTTGCCAAGGATATCCGCAGCGAGATTTTCTCCGACCCTGTATTGCCGCCCACCGAAGCGACCACCATTTTACTGACCGGCAAGGTACCCTCGGACATGAACGCCAGCGATACCAATCTGGTCATGAATGCGGTGGCGGCGCTGGGCATCTCCCAGAGCCAGTGGATTACCCGAAGTTTGCAGAACCAGCTGGGACTGGATGTCGTAAGCCTGCGAGGGGGGGATGACTACCTGGACAGCTCATTGATGGTGGGCAAGTACCTGACACCGGACCTTTTCATCAGCTACGTGCACAACCTGTTCAATCCGACCAGCAGCGTGCAACTGGAATACAGTTTGAGCGAGCACCTTGGGTTAAAGGCGGAATCCGGAGACAATCAGAGCATTGATCTTCAATATCGCATCGAACACGGTCGATGACAACGCTGTAACAAAAATGTCACAGGAGTGACCAACAATGAACCCCACGTTTTCAACCCTCAGGATGCCGAACGTCGCATGACCACCAACGCGCCCTATTTTGCCAAGGAATTGAGCTGGTTATCATTCAACGAGCGGGTATTGCAGGAAGCGGCGGACCGCCGGAACCCGGTGGTGGAACGCATGCACTTCCTGGGTATTTTCTCCAACAACCAGGACGAGTTTTTCAAGGTTCGCGTCGCGGATGTGCGAAGGACGGTTAAGCAGGAGGAGCTGGAAGGCCGGGTCGGCGAGGCAAGTCGTTTGCTCTCGGAAATTCAGGACAAGATTGTTCATCTCAGCACCATGTTCGACACCATCTATCAGGATGTCCTCAAGGAACTGGAGAACAAAAAAGTCTACTTTATCCCCGAAGAACGGTTAAGCGAGAAACAGAGCCATTGGCTGGACAAGCACTTCCGCGACCATATCCTGCCCCACGTGGTGCCCATCTGGGTGTCGGACAGCATCCGGCTCGACAAGCTCCTCGACGACGATGTCTCCTATCTGGCCGTCCAGCTCAAGAAAGGCAAACAGCGCCGCTATGCGATTCTCGACATCCCGGAGCGGGTATCCCGGTTTATCAACATCCCGCCGGACCGGGGCCATGCCCGCAACTATTACATGGTCATGGACGAAGTGATCCGGCACTGCCTGGACCAGATTTTCGACCCCTTCGTGGAATACGACTCGGTACAGGCCTGGTCGATGAAATTCTCCCGGGATTCGGAGTACGAACTCTACGACGACGTCGAAATGAGTCTCGTCGAGCAACTGACACGGGGCATGAAGCAACGTCTGACCGCAGAACCGGTGCGGCTGTCCTACGATCGCACCATGCCCAGCGAGATGGTCAGCCTGATTCGCGAGCGCCTGGGCATCGAAAATGTCGACAGTGTTATCCCCGGGGGCCGGTACCGAAACTTCCGGGATTTCATCGGTTTTCGCAATCCGAGCAAAAAGTGGCTCGAAAACCCGCCCCTGCCCGCCCTTCGCAGCCAGGCCTTTGACCGTCATCGCAATGTTTTCGAGGCCCTGGATGCCGGGGATATCCTCCTTTATTACCCCTACTATCGCTTCAATTACTTCACCGAGTTTGTCCGTCAGGCATCCTTCGACCCGGCGATAAAGGAAATCAAGATCAACATCTACCGGGTGGCGGCCAACTCGAGGGTTATCGAATCATTGATTGACGCCGCCCGAAACGGCAAACGGGTTAACGTCAATATCGAACTGCGGGCCCGCTTTGACGAGGAACACAACCTCGAGCTGACCGAGAAGCTGGCGGACGCCGGCATCAAGGTCACTCTCGGCATCCCGGGCCTCAAGGTGCACTCCAAATTGTGCGTCGTCACCCGGGAAGTCAATGGCGTCAGCAAGCGCTATGCTGTGCTGGGAACCGGCAACTTCAACGAGAGCACCGCCAGGGTGTATACCGACCTCGCCCTGTTCACCGCGCACCAGGAACTGTGCGACGAGGCGCAAAGTGTCTTTCAGTTCATCGAAACCAGCTACCGCCACCCGCGACTTCGCCACCTGCTGGTTTCACCCCTGAATACCCGCAGCGAAATCGAGCGCCTGATTCGACGGGAGATCAGCCATGCGAAGGCCGGCAACAAGGGGCTGATTAAAATCAAGCTAAACAATCTGGTCGATCGGGACATCGTCAACCTGCTCTATGAAGCAAGCCAGGCTGGGGTGCAGGTCCGTATGATCGTGCGCGGCATGTGCAGTCTCGTTCCGGGCATCAAGGGCGTTAGCGACAACATTTCTGTTATCAGTATTGTCGATCGCTACCTGGAACATACCCGTGTGCTGGTTTTCGACAATCTCGGCGATCCCGACGTTTACATATCTTCCGCCGACTGGATGGCCCGCAATCTCGACGAGCGCGTCGAAGTCAGCTGTCCCGTCTATGATCCGGATATCAAGAAGCTGATCGTCGAGACCCTGAATATTCAGCTCTCGGACAACCAAAAGGCCCGGATTATCAACGCCAAACAGGACAATCCGTACGTGCGTCGGGGCAACCGCCGCAAGGTCCGTTCACAGGAAGCTGTCTATCAGTACCTCGTTAACCTGGAACGGGGCGGCGTAAAAAAATAGCGCCCCTGACTCCCGCCCTGCTTTAGTCCCGCCTGCCGACAGGATTGTTCACCAACGTGAAATCGAGTTACCGAGTGGCGATCAGCGCGGGGCTTGAGAATGCAGTTCCCGCTGAACGGAGTTCCCGATCCGGACCACTGAATGCGGAGCACTATAAACTTTTGTTTCGATATTGAGAATCAATATCATTTCATTTATCATCCGCACACACCGAGCCTCATATTCATTACGTTCGTACCCAATCAAGAGGAAAGAGGGACCCCACAATGAAGACAAAATCGTTATTCTCAGTAACCGCCCTGGCCGCCGCGGGGTTCGCATCCCCCGCAATGGCCGACCCGCAAGCGGCTGGAGAAGCCCCGACCATGGAGACCATCACGATCATCGGCTCCAAGGCCGCTGCCATGGAAATCCCGGGCTCGGGCTCTGTGATCGACAAGGACCGCTTGCGCATTGAAGCCGCCACCGATATCAACCAGATGATCAAAACCATCCCGGGTACCTATGTTCGCGAGGAAGACGGTTTCGGCTTGCGTCCAAATATCGGCATCCGCGCCGCGGGATCGGAGCGTTCCAGCAAGATAACACTGCTGGAGGATGGTGTCATGATTGCCCCGGCTCCGTATTCCAACCCTGCCGCCTACTACTTCCCCACCACCATGCGTATGCATACGGTGGAAGTACTCAAGGGTGCGCCACTGCTGCGACACGGCCCCCAAACCACGGGCGGTATCGTCAACCTCGTCTCCACGCCAATCCCTGACCGCGATGCCGGTGGCGTCACCGCCATAGTCGGGGAGTACAACAGCCGTGACCTGCACGCCCACTACGGTGGCAAGAGAGGTAACGTCGGCTGGCTGGTGGAAACCGTGCAACGGGATTCCGACGGATTCAAGGACATAGACCGTAGCGGTCGCGACGCGGGTTACGACATCGAAGATTACCTGATCAAATTGAGCTGGGAAGGCGAAGGCCAGAAGCTGTTGTTCAAGGCCCAGTACTCCGAGGAAGTGTCCAACGAGACCTACCTGGGTCTGACGGACGCTGATTTCGACAGGGATGAGGACCGCCGATACGGGCTTTCTGAACTCGATCAGATGGACAACAAGCACGAAGGTTACAGCCTGGTGTACAGCCTCGACCTGACGAACCGAATCACGGCGACAGCCACCGGCTATTACAACGAATTCACGCGGGACTGGTTCAAGCTCGGTGGGGGAGGCAGCATCGTCGCTGCGGCCAACGGCGGCAACGCCACCGCCCAGGGGATCCTCGATGGCGCTGTTGACGCTACTGGCCTGGCGTACAAGCACAACAACCGGACCTACGAATCCAGGGGCGTGGAACTGAACTTCGCGATCGATCTGGATGACCACCAGGTACAGATCGGCGGCCGCAGTCATAAAGATGAAATGGACCGCTTCCAGCCCGTGGAGCTCTACGACCAGATCAATGGCAGCCTGGTGTTCCAGGGCCTTGTAGAACCCACCGGTAGCGACAACCGCCTGGAGGAAGCGGATGCACTGGCTTTCTGGGTAACGGACACCTGGCAGGTTACCGATGCTCTGCGCGTCAACCTGGCGTTGCGCCACGAGGATGTCGAATCCTCCCGCGAGCAGTTTGACACTGTCGACCGAAGCGTTCTGGGCGGGAAACGGTCCAACGATTCCGACGAGTGGCTGCCGGGCGCTTCCTTCACATACGATCTTAACAGCGACTGGCAGATACTGGCCGGCGTCCACAAAGGTTTCTCGCCCCTGGGCGGCGGTGCGGTGGAAAGCGAAGAGCCGGAAACCAGCATCAACTACGAGGCCGGTGTGCGTTTCAGCCGGGATACGCTATTCCTCGAGGCTATCGGTTTTTACAGCGACTTCGACAACAAGACCGAAAACTGCTCCCTGGCCAACCCCTGCAGCAATGGTGACACCTCCGGCAGCTTCACCACCGGCGAGGCCGTTGTCTCCGGTCTCGAAGTCCAGGCTGGCAAGGTCATCACCCGGAACGACTACAGCATCCCGGTAAACCTGGCCTACACCTACACCGAAGCAGAAATCAGTGACGACAACGTCACCAACGGTTTCCGTGACGGCGATATCCTTGCGGATATTCCCGAGAACACCTTCAGTCTCCGTGTAGGACTGGAAGCGCCCAACGGCTGGAACAACTATGCCGTGGCCAAGTACATCGACGAAATGTGTGTCAACGTCGGCTGCAATCGCACCAATGGGTCTTTCAGCGAGACAGAATCACTGTTCGTGGTCGACTTCATCAGCCGCTATGACATGAACCCCAACACGGTCGTCTTTCTCAAGGTTGATAACGTCCTCGATGAACAGTCCATCATCTCCCGGGCTCCGGATGGTGCAAGGCCTAACAAGCCCCGCACAGCCTATGTAGGCCTGGAATACAATTTCTGACAGGGATAGCTCAATCGACGGATGCATACGGGCCCAGTAACGGGCCCGTTTTTTATGGCGCCTCACCCAGCAATCGCGAAAGAAATTGCCGCCGCACGCCCGGATCGATATTCCTGACCCTTTCGAAACGCACTCGTCCGCCAGGGACGTCCGGATTGAAGTGAATACCCCATAGCGGGCCGGTACCCGCAGGGTCCATCGAATAGCGAAAATCCCCTACAAACCGGTTATCGCCACTCTCCATCGGGCCGTGACGAAAGAGCCAGCCGTCCGAGAAATAGGCGAAACGTTTCAGGTCCGATTGGAGACCTGCATCGCCCCCAACCGCCGACGGGTGAAACCGAACCACCTTCCCACCTGGATATACCCGGGTATCGGTGAATGGAACCTGTCGAATCGCCACCGCTCTCAGGTGATCTCCCTCTTCGATCACGCCGCGCCACAGGATCAGGTTGCCAAACGAGGGTTTTACCACATGGCGGTCCACTGCTACCCCGTTACTGGCAGCCCACCCCGCCAGGGCCTCTTCCGCCCGTTCGTGTTGAACGGCCCCCAGGCCCAGGTACATTCCCGCCCAGGCCAGTGCCAGCCAGGACCACTGGGGCAGGCGACGAACCAATGCCAGACCCGCCAATGCCACCAGGGGAAGGGTAAAAATCGGATCGATAATGCTGATCCAGTTCCAGGCGAAGCGGGTCTCGCTAAAGGGCCACAGCAGATAGGTGCCGTAGGACGTGCAGGCATCGAGCAGCCCGTGGGACAGATAGCCCAGGAAACAGTAGAGGTACAACCTCCAGAACCCGAGACTGCGACCTAAAAGCGGCCAAAGCGCCAGGGCCACCACCAAACCGCCCAGCGGGGCAAACGGTATGGCGTGGGTGAAGTGGCGGTGGTAATCGATAAACAGCAACGCGTCGTCCGGGGAACGGATAAGCACGTCCAGGTCCGGCGCCATGCCGGCCACCAACCCAGCCCCCGCAGCCCGGCGCAAACGCGTGCCACCACTTCCGGCCTGGGCCCAAAGGCTGCCGAATACTCCCTGCGTTAACGGGTCCATGTGAATGACTTTTCCATGAAAGCGACAGTGTCTATTATGACACGGATGCGCCTAATCCCTTGCCCATCGACATGCACAGGCCAGAGGTGTCAGATGATGCCCCGCGCTTCGGATCGAATCACACGGCGGCCCGGGAAGATTAACTGAACAGAGCGCGGCTGGCGGTCTGACAGGGTGCCTTGAAAATAGGCATTTGGACGACTTTACCCGACGGGAAACCACCGCCCCAAGGGCCACCGGGCGCCGGCCGCCCGGCGAACCAACCACAACACGACTCTAATGTCCGACCTGGGCGGCCTGTGGTACCGATGCGTCGGCGTCGGGTCCAAAGGGCTTGAACGCCAGAATCAATTTCGGCAACAGCACCATTGCACCCAGCAATGCCATCAGCATCGCCACCCCGGTAAGCAGTCCAAAGTAGATGGACGGCTTGAAATTGGACAGGGTGAGAATGGAAAACCCGACGATGATAATCACCGATGTATAGTACATCGCCCGTCCTATGGACCCATGGGCCCGGTGCATGGTGGCAATATAATCCCGGTCCTGCTCAAACTCCCGCTTGAATCGGTGGATATAGTGAATGGTGTCGTCGACCCCGATGCCGACGGTGATGGCGGCGATGGTAATCGTCATCATATCGAGCGGTATACCGGCAAGGCCCATGCCGCCCAGGACACTGGCCGCGGCAAGCAGATTGGGGGTGATGGCGATCAGCGACACGCTGAAAGAGCGAAAAAGTGCCATAAACATCAACATGATGCCCAGAAAAACCGCGCCAAGGGTCAAAATCTGAGATTGATAAAGGCTCTGTAACATATTGTTGTACAGCACCAGCAACCCGGAAAAACGGTAGTCATCCGGTTCGAGCCCCATCTCCTCACCCATGTAATTGTCCAGAAGCTCAAGCAGCTCCGAGCGTTTCATGTCCGATGCCGTCTCGACCATGCGCATGGTCAACCGGGTTTCCTCCCGCGCGTCGTCGATATAAGGGGCTATCAGCAACTCGTTGATTTCCGGCGACAACGTCTGGCGCATAAATGCCAGCTCAAAATCATTGAGGCGGTGATCGGTAATCGCATTTGCCGTGTGAAATGCCGTCACCAGTGAATTAACCTTGCCAATCTCGGGCAAGGACTCCAGATAACGGTGCAGCTTTTCCAGGCGATCGAGCCCCGCACGGGTAAACCAGAAGCTGTTTTCCGCCTCGGCGGACTGTTGCTCGGTGTTCTCGGCGAAGGGATCGTCGTCAAACGCGAACGGATCATCACCCCCTGTGTCGGGGGACGTGTCGGCGGCAAACGGGTCGCCATTGCCATAGGAGTCGTCAGGGGTTTCCGGCGATTCCGATGTCGGAGCCACCGCACTTTCCGGTCGCTTGATAATGATATCGAGGGGCGTCGTGCCACCGAGATTGGCATCGATGATCGACAACCCCTGGTAAATTTCGGTGCTCTTGCGGAAATAGTCGATAAACCGGTTATCCACCTCCAGCCGGGCAATGCCCCATGCCGACAGGGCGGCCAGGATCGCGCTAATCACCCACACCGCCGTGCCGTGGCGCTCTGTGAAGCGGGAAAACACCAGGGTCAAGGGCGCATCCTCGCTGGGGCGATGACGTACCGGTTTCTTGCCCCATAACAGGATGCCGCTCGGAATCAGGACGAATACCAGACCAAATGCGACCAACAGGCCAATGGTCATCATCCAGCCAAAATCGATCACGGGCCGGATATTGCTGACGACCAGGGAGCCGAAGGCGACAATGGTGGTCAGCACTGTGTACAGACAGGGCAAAAACATGGAATGGACCGTAGCGCGGACAAGGTCCACCTGCGGCCAATCCGGATGGCGCCAGTGCAGCTCCCGGTAACGCACCACCAGATGGATAGTAACCGCCATGGCAATGATCAACAGCACAGCGACAAAATTGGAGGAAATCACCGTCAGCCGCCAGTCGACCCAGCTCAGCCACCCGAGCATAATCACAACCGCCAGCGCGCAGGAGAGGAACGGCAGAACCACCCAGCGCAGCTGTCGAAAAATAATGGCAAGTGCGATGACAATAAACAGGACAACCCCTGAACCGAAAACCACCAGATCACTCGCGACGTAATCGACGATGTCCGCCGTAATCATGGACGGACCGCCCAGATACAGCTCGGCTTTGTCACGGTATTGGTCCATCAGCTGGCGCACGGCATCCACCCGTTCCCGGCTTTCCTGGTCCAGGCGGGTGCGCAGGGCCACCACTTCCTCTTCCAGGCGTTCGAGGGACTGCGCCTCGTCCGCAGTCAAGCCCTGTTTATCCTCCTTAAGTCGCAGGGCATCGCGACGGCGTACCAGGTCAAGGTACTCCTCATTGGCCGCCAGGGTAGCGACAATGCCCGTGGTCTGGCCGTCGGGGCCGAGTACCAGATCTTTATAGATGGGTGATGTCCGAAATTCCCGCTTGGCCGCCTGCTTGCTCACATCCGGCGTCAACAGCGTGCGCGGTTCATCCTTCAGGTCTGCCAATTCGATTTTGGGACTGAACAATAAAGGAAGATTGACCAGAGAGCGTACCTGTGTCACCCCGGGGATCTGCGCGAGTTCTTCAGTCAGGGATTTCAGGGTTGTCAGGGATGCATCGGAAAACAGATCGTTAGACTTGGGGCGATAGGTCACCACCAGAATATCGCTGCTGCCGTAGCGCTGGGTAATCTCCCGGAAATAATCCAGATCCTCGTCGTGCTCGAGGGTCAGGGAGTCAGCGGAGGCGTCGATCTTGAAATTGGGCAGGCCCAGGGCCATCGCGACAGTCAGTGCCAACACCGCCAGAAGCGCTGCCAGTGGGTGACGCAAAACCGCGTTTTCGTAGACCTTCGACAGTAGCCGAAACATGGCTTCTCCTCGCCCGAAAACCGGCTATTATGCGCAACTCCAGCAGACGACGCCAGCCGCCCGAAAGCATTGCATACCAACGCCAAACCGCTCCGGTTTCAGGCTCAACGTTTTCCTGCAGGGTCGGCTAACCGCTGGGTTGGCGGGCTAGTCCGAATCGATATGCCCCAGCGGCCGGTCCGGCGCAATTCGGTCCCGAAGCAATCGTTTGAGGGTTTTTATCTCGGGGAATCCACCATCCTTTCTGCGATCCCACAGGATCACATTGTCAACCTCCACGAGGTAATCACCCCCGACATCGGAGGGGCGCAATGCCACTTCCTCCAGATCCCCGGCGAACGTGTAAAGCAGCTCCTGAGCCATCCAGGCTGCCCTCGGCAACCAGTGACAGTTGGGGCAATAGGTAATCACGACACGGGGCTTTTGGGCCATAAACGCTCCGGGATAATAATGCAGGCATGAAAATGCCGAGTTCGCAATCAAGGGTATTCCCTTCGGCAATGCAAGCCAAGGGCCGGGTAACGGTCGGCGCCGTACGACAACAGCGGAATCACACGCGTTTACGGAGACAGTTACGCAATGCACAAAAAAGGGGCCTTCCGGCCCCCAGTATTGAGCGGATCAGGACAGGTTTCAATGATCGGCGGATTCAGAGGCGCGGCGCTTTTCCATACGCTGTTTCATATGGTCATGCATCATTTGTCGGTGCTCGGAGCGAACTTTCTTCCATTGTTGGCGTTGCTCCTCGGTCAGCACCGCGTCGATCTTTTTCTTTGTTTCCCGGCTGTGCAACATCATGCTCACCCGGGCATCGGCGCTGTTACCTGCCAGTGCCCGCAAGGTGGCTTCGTCGGCGCCGCTTTCCAGCGCATCCCGCTCTGCCATACGCGCCGCCCGCATGGATTCATGGAGCGTCTTGCCTTGTTCCCTCGCAGCTTCGAGCACGGCGGTGATCTCGCTCTTCTGCTCCGGCGTCAGCGCCAGTTCGGCACTCATCTTTTCGAACATTTTTCCCTCGCCCATGGCCGACCACTCCCCCTTCACGGGGTGGTGCCCGGAACCATCCGGCCCGCTGTGACCCGGGCCGCCCAGAGCGATTGAGCTAGCTCCCAGCATCGCGGCCACAGCTGTTACGCAAAACAGGCGATTTAACGTTTTCATGGTCTAATCCTCAATATAACGATAGTGGGTGAAGACAAAGTGTAGTTCTGCAGCCTGTGGCTTTGGGTAAGCAATGGGTAAGGCTGTGTAAATGTCTGTAAACGGACTATGTGAAATGGCATGCTGTGCCAGAATAGACTCCCTGCCGGATTCAGAGTTCCCACATGCACCCTATTCTCATCATCGATGATGACCTAGAACTCGGAGAAATGCTCACCGAGTACCTGGAGCCTGAGGGTTTTGCGATAACGGTGGCCGTCCGGGGCGACACCGGCGCAGAACTGGCACTACACAGACCGTTCTCCGCCATCATTCTCGACGTCATGCTACCCGGCCTGAACGGTTTTGAAGCATTGAAGAAAATACGCACGGCGTCCCAAACCCCGGTCATCATGTTGACGGCCAAAGGTGACGACATTGACCGGATTCTCGGTCTTGAGATCGGTGCCGATGACTACCTCCCGAAGCCGTTCAATCCCCGTGAACTGGTGGCCAGACTGAGGGCCATACTGCGCCGTTCCTCTGCCGCAGATCCGGAAGACGAACTGATACAGATTCAGTGCCGTAGCCTTTTGGTATCACCGGGAAGTCGCCGCGCAGCGGTGAACGGCGAAGCACTGGACCTGACCAGCACCGAATTCAGCGTGCTCGAACTGCTGGCCCGGGAAGCTGGGCGGGTGGTCAGCAAGGAGCAACTCTATCGGAGCGCTCTCGGGCGTCCCCTGACACCCTATGATCGCAGTCTCGACATGCACATCAGCCACCTGAGACGGAAACTCGGCGAATGTGACTCCAGCCTGCAGATCCATACCGTACGCGGTACCGGCTATCAGCTGGAAAAATGATGAGCCGCCTTTACTGGAAACTTTTCATCTGGTTCTGGTTCGCGCTGGCGCTGCTCAGCGTCTCCATAGGTTGGGGCGTAAAAATCTATATCGAGCAGGCCAGGCCCCTCGCCGAGCAACTTCCCCAGGCGCAGGTCGCCGCCATCTCGCTGGCATTCGAGCGCGGGGATACGGTCCAGGCGAGGGATCTGTTGAGGCAGTTGAATACCGAAATTCGCTTTCCCATTTTTGTCGTCAACAGCGCGGGCGACGATATTCTCGGTCGCCCTCTGCCCCGTTTTGTGGCGCGCCTGGCGCACCACGAAGCGATTCGTAGCCGGCGCCTGTTTGCCACCGATGTGCGGTTGCCCAACGGCGAAATCTATCGGGTCATAGCCCCCAGACAGGCACCGCCCAACCCCAACCTGCGTCCTCCATGGTGGCTTGCTTTGTCCATAACCCTGGTGATCAGTACGCTGGTGTGTTTCTGGCTGGCCCGCTACCTGACGGCACCGATTTCGCGGCTTAGCCGTGCTACCCAGCATCTGGCCAGGGGCGAACTCTCGGTGCGTGTCGGTGAACTGCGGCGTAAGGATGAAATTGCCGACCTCGCCCATGACTTCGACCAGATGGCGGACAAGATTCAGCAATTAATCGACGGTCGCCAGCAACTGCTGCGGGACATTTCCCACGAATTGCGGTCGCCTCTGGCCCGCCTGCAAGTGGCGCTGGCTCTGGCCCGCCGAAAAATCGACGGCCCAAACGAATCACTGGACCGCATTGAACGGGATCTGCTGCGGGTCGAAGAACTCATTGGCGAAGTACTTACCCTGTCCAGACTTGAAACCACAGGGGACACCGGTTTTGACGATGCAGTTAACATCGGCGAGCTGGTCAAACAAATTGCGGGCGATACGGCACTGGAGGCGGAGGCAAAAGGATGCCCTGTGGACGTAACCGAGAATGGCGCCAACCCCGCCATCCGCGGCAACAGGGAGTTGCTGCGTCGCGCTATCGAGAACGCCCTGCGCAATGCCATCAAATATACGGAAAAAGATACAACGATTGATGTAGGAATCCGCACCGCCCAGGGGCTGATACACATCGATATCTGCGACCGTGGACCCGGTGTCGCGGATGGGGAGCTCGAACGCATCTTTGACCCATTCGTACGACTGGACAGCGCCAGGGGCCGCGATACCGGCGGCTATGGCCTGGGCCTGGCAATCGCGAGAAAAGCAATGGAACTTCATCACGGCAGTATCAGCGCCCGTCACCGTCGAGGCGGCGGACTCTGTATTACCCTTTCACTTCCCGATCAATTGGGGTCCTGATACACAGCGTTGCCGTTCACCCGCTGAACCCGAAGGCACTTCATCGCTACCCCTCCCGCAGTCCTGCATCGACAAACAAGGTGCAACTCGACAGTCAGACTGCGCTGCCGTTCTGCGCCGGTTATTTCACTACCTTGAGGCTCGGCCGTTTCCCAACCCGGGAAATGGACGCAGATTTCTTTTTGCTGCCGGAATCATCGGCCTTGGGTGGGGGATCATCACCCTCCGGCGGCTCCGGATCGTGCTCTTCCGGCTGAAAAATCATGCCCTGACCATTTTCCCGGGCATATATTCCCAGTACCGCGTTCATGGGCACATGAATTTCGGTGGGCACACCGCCAAAACGGGTGCTGAAAACAATCTCTTTCAGATCCATGGCGAAGGCCGAGACCGCCCGGGGCGCGATATTGAGTACAATCTGCCCATCGTTGACATAATTTTGCGGCACGACCACCCCCGGCATATAGGCATCGACAACCAGGTGCGGCGTGCAATCGTTATCGATAATCCAGTTATAAAAGGCTTGCACCAGATAGGGGCGATTTGAGGTCATTTTTGCCATTGTCAACGAAGGTTCCGTTAAGAAAAAAGGGGCTTGCCGGCCCCTTTTTTGATATCAGCGCATCTCTTTTTCCAGTTCTGTGAGACTCTCGCGAAAGGAGGGTCGCTCGAACAATTTCTGCATGTAGAGATGAAGAGGTTTTGACTGCCGGCTATTGGGCAGCTTGACGCCCAGCATTTCCAGTCGCCAGAGGATCGGTGCCAGGCAGCAGTCGACAAGGGTAAATTCTTCGTTCATAAAGAACGGCGCCTCGGCAAAAACAGGCGCAATCCCCAGCAGGCCATCCCGCAGGCTCTTACGCGCTCTTTCAGCGTCCTTGGAATCCGGCGCAGCCAGGAGACTGTCGACGTCGGCACACCAATCCTTTTCGATGCGGTAGATAAACTGGCGGCTCAGGGCCCTGGCGACGGGGTAGACCGGCAGCAACGGCGGATGCGGGAAGCGCTCATCCAGATACTCCATCATCACCTTGGTTTCATAGAGCACCAGTTCCCGATCCAGCAAGGTGGGAAGAGTACCGTAAGGATTGATCTCCAGTACTTCGGTGGGGATCGCCGCCGGATTGACATGCTCGATATCCACCGTGATTCCCTTTTCGGCAAGCACGATACGAACCCGGTGACTGTAATGACAGGTTGGGTCCGAAAAAAACGTCATCGTCGAGCGTCTGGCTGCAACCCCCATCGGGTATTCCTCTTGTTAGCTTGAATCCTTGGACCGGCACACGCCGCTCACATCAATGAACATCCTTCCAGTACTCCCGGTTCAGCAGCCACACCCAAACCAGCAGGAAAGCGAGGAACAACAGAACGTAGATACCGATCGTCTTGCGTTTCTCGGCAACCGGATCGGCCATGTAACCCATGAAGTTGACCAGATCGTAGACGGCTGTGTCGAACTCTTCGGGTGTCATCTTGCCTTCTTCAATCAACTTGAAGCGACCGCAGGGATCATCGAGGATCGCCTCACCGGTCAGGGGGTCTTGCTTGATCCCGCCATTGGCCGCCTTGACAGGGCCGGGCGCGCAGTCCTGGAGGCCCTGGAGGTCCAGAAGGGCGTGGGGCATGGCCACATCCGGGAAAACCTTGTTGTTCACGCCGACGGCCCGGTTGGGATCAACATAAAAATTGCGCAGATAAGTGTAAACCCACTCTGGCGATCTGACGCGGGTAACCAGGGTCAGATCCGGCGGCGCGGCGCCGAACCACTGTTTGGCCTCGTCAGCGGGCATGGCAATCTTCATCAGATCGCCAATTTTCTGATCGCCGTGGACCAGATTTTCCATTACCAGATGGTCGGGGATATTGAGATCCGCCGCGACACGTCCCCACCGGGAATACTGGGCGGCGTGACAGCCCATACAGTAATTGGTAAACAGCTTGGCGCCATTCTGCAGCGAGGCCTTGTCGCCGGGGTTCAGCTCAATGGCATCGCATTCAATGGTTCCGCACTCGTGTTGACTCTCGGCACCCACCGCCTTCAGGGGCAGGAATATCATCAATGCCACCGCCAGGACAGCACCCAGGGTCTTGAGTCCTCCCATACCACCGTTCATGGTTATCCGGTCCGGCGGTGTCGAAGTCCGCTCGTACTTGGTCCAGAAGAACATGCCGATGAAATAGCCGAAATAAATGATGGTGCACACCTGGGCGAGTGCCGTCCGGGCCGGGGTCGGGGCCTTCACCCCCAATACGCCGAGAATCACGAAGGACGCCGCGAACACGAGCACCATTGCCCGACTGATCTTGCCCTTGTAGCGCATGGACCTGACCGGGCTGCGATCGAGCCACGGCAGTACAAACAGAATTGCAATCGCGGCGCCCATCACCATGAAGCCGAGGAACTTGTCCGGCACTGCCCGCAACATGGAGTAGAACGGTGTGAAGTACCAGACTGGCGCGATATGCGCCGGGGTCTTCAGCGGATTGGCGATCTCGAAATTCGCTTTCTCCAGGAAGTAACCGCCCATCTCCGGCACGAAGAACATGATGAACGAGAACACCATGAGGAACACCACGACGGGCACAAGATCGTGAACCGTGTAGTAGGGATGGAACGGAATGCCGTCGCGGGGAACACCGTTCTCGTCCTTGGTCTTCTTGATCTCGACACCATCGGGGTTGTTGGAGCCCACCTCGTGCAGTGCCAGGATATGAAGCACCACAAGGGCCAGCAGTACAATCGGCAACGCAACCACGTGCAGCGACATAAAGCGGTTCAGCGTAATTCCGGAGATCAGGTAATCACCCCGCACCCACTGAACAATGTCTTCGCCGATATAGGGAATGGCGCCAAACAGTGAAATGATAACCTGCGCGCCCCAGTAGGACATCTGTCCCCAGGGAAGCACATAACCCAGGAATGCTTCGGCCATAAGCGCCAGGTAAATCGCCATACCGAAGATCCACACCAGCTCCCGCGGCGCCTTGTAGGATCCGTAAATCAGCCCCCGGAACATATGCAGATAAACGACAACAAAGAATGCCGATGCACCGGTGGAGTGGATATAGCGGATGATCCACCCGTAATCCACATCGCGCATGATGTATTCAACGGAGGCAAAGGCACCCTCAGCCGTGCCGTTGTAGCTCATCAGCAGCCAGATACCGGAAACCAGCTGGATGACCAGTACCAACAGGGAGAGAACCCCGAAGAAATACCAGAAGTTGAAGTTCTTGGGGGCATAGTATTTACCCATGTGGGTGTCCCACGCCCGCTGTACCGGCAGCCGCTGGTCAACCCAGTTCCACAGTCCCGATAACCAGTTCATGCCGCACCCTCCGGATCCACACCAATCGTAATCACGTTATCGCTGTCATAACTGTATGGCGGCACTTCAAGGTTCAACGGTGCGGGCACACCCTGGTACACCCGGCCGGCCAGATCAAATTTCGACCCATGACAGGGACAAAAGAAGCCCCCGTACCAGTCATCGTCGGGATTGCCGCTGCCTGGATCAACCCCCACTTCCGGGCGATACATCGGGGCACAGCCCAAGTGGGTACAGAGACCGACGAGTACCAGGTACTCGGGCTTGATCGAGCGTGTGACGGGATCAACGTAGGCCGGCTGCTCGGAGTTCTCTGACTTGGGATCCCGAATGAAATCCGCAGTCTGGTCAAGTGCGTCGAGGGCCGCCTCAGTGCGACGGAGAATATAGACAGGTTTGCCGCGCCATTCGACGGTGATCATCTGACCCGGTTCAATTTTGCCGATATTGGCCTTTACCGGAGCACCTGCGGCTTTCGCCTTGGCACTGGGGTTCCAGGACCCGACAAAGGGGACTGCAGCACCAACCACCCCCGCTGCACCCACGACGCAAGTAGCACCGGTCAGGAACCGCCGGCGCCTTTGATTAACTCCGTCATTGCTCATGAAGTTCTCCGTTAAAGCGGCAAAGAATCTTGTTCTAGTACGGGTAAAATGGCGTGCAATCTTAATGAAAAGCACGTGTCAATACAAGCAGCCGCCCGCGACATCAACGCCAACCCATTGATTTACATACAAAAACGCCCGACACAATAGCCGGGCGTCTCGAGCGCAGATAACGCGTGACTTAACGCTTGGAGTACTGGGGACGCTTGCGCGCCTTGTGTAGCCCCACTTTTTTACGTTCGACTTCACGGGCGTCGCGGGTAAGAAACCCTGCCCGACGCAGAGGAGCGCGCAATTCCTCACTGAATTGCACCAGCGCACGGGCAAGGCCGTGGCGGATAGCACCGGCCTGACCGAAACTGCCACCACCGGCGACAGTGATATGGGCGTCGAACTTGTCGACGCTCTCGGTCAGCTCCAGGGGCTGACGGACGATCATGCGCGCCACTTCGCGACCGAAATACTGGTCCAGTGAACGGTTGTTGATGGTGATAGTGCCGCTGCCGCTCTTCAGAAATACGCGAGCGCTGGAAGTTTTGCGGCGACCGGTTCCGTAATATTGAGCTTCTGCCATGGTCGGTTTATCCGTCAGATATTCAGTTCTTGGGGCTGCTGGGCAGCGTGGGGGTGCTGGTCACCGGCATAGACCTTCAGCTTTTTCAGCATCGCGTAGCCGAGGGGCCCCTTGGGCAGCATACCTTTGACAGCGTTCTGCAGGGCACGCTCCGGAGCCTTGTCGATCAGCTTTTCGAAGCTGATCGACTTGATGCCGCCGGGAAAGCCGGTATGGTGATAATAAAGCTTATCCTTGGCTTTGTTGCCGGTGACGCGAATTTTTTCCGCGTTGACTACAACGACGTAGTCGCCCGTATCGACATGCGGGGTGTATTCAGGCTTGTGCTTGCCCCGCAGGCGGGAGGCGATATCCGCAGCGAGACGGCCCAGAACCTTGTCTGTGGCATCCACAACAAACCAGTCGCGAGCTACGGTTTCGGGCTTTGCAGTAAATGTTTTCATCTTGTCCTGCCTGATGTCAGGGGGGTTGAAAAAAAGAGCGCGAATTGTACCGGCGCCACCTGACCATTTCAAGGCCGTTGAGCATTTTTTAACGAACGGCGAAAAAACCCTGACAGGCAACCGTCAACAACCGCGACTGAAATATGCAACCCGTTGTTTTTTCGTACCATTAGCGCCCACGCAGAACGCCACTGTCAGGGGCGATGGGGGCGCGCAAGATAGTCGTGGGATTGCATTTCCAGCAATCGACTGCGGGTGCGCTCAAACTCAAAGGTCAGGCGCGATCCTGAGTAGATCTCCGCGAGAGGAGCGGCGGCGGAGACAATCAGCTTCACACCGCGGTCATAGAACTCGTCAACCATGTTGATAAAGCGCCGGGCCTGATCCTCCATCGCCGCCGTCATGACCGGCACATCACTGACCAGCACGGCGTGGAACTCCCGGGCAATCTCAATGTAGTCATTCTGACTCCTTGGTCCGTCGCAGAGTGCCCGGTAATCAAACCAGACAACGTCCTCACCCACGTATCGGGACGGTATATCACGCCCCTCGATCTGAATCGGCAAGCCCCGCAAAACCTCTTCGGCCGCCGGCACAAGGCTGTCAAAAGCGGATTTCAGTGCCTGCTCCGCTGCCTCATCCAACGGGCTGTGGTAGATCTCCGCCTGTTCCAGAGCCCGGAGCCGGTAGTCGACACCACCATCGACATTGATCACTTCGCAGTGCTTTTTGAGCAGATCAATGGCGGGCAGAAAACGCTGACGCTGCAGACCG
>PABE01000107.1 GCA_002702725.1 Porticoccaceae bacterium | reverse complement strand
CGCTTTGAAGCGATTGCCCTGGACAGTGGCCTGGTGGTGAATGATGTTTTTGAATTCGGTCAGGATTATGCCATTACATTGGAAAAATGGCTGGCAAACTTTGATGAACAAATCCCGGCAATACAGGTACTGGGCTATAGCGAAACATTCATACGCAAGTGGCGGTTTTACCTGGCCAGTTGTGCCGGCATGTTTCGCGCCGGTGGTATCAATGTGATGCAAGTCGAGTTGTCTCGACGGTAAAGACCCTATTTTTCGACGGAGAGGTGATGTCAGATAGCTTTTTACCTGTATTTAAATCATGCCGGTATAAGCTGTATGCCAATTTCTGGGTTTGGTGGGCATTGTTATTCTAAGCGCCTTCGGTGCCATGTGGGGCGGGTTCTATGAGTATCGGCAATGGTTGCGTGCTGTGGGATCACTGTAACTCTGGTTTTTGACGATAAGGCGATGTGATGGTTCTGATAGTTTTATTTCCCTTTCTTCTAGTATTAACCGTGTCGGTGCATTATGGGTTTTTAACAAGGTTGCGGGCTATTCTCGATACTGACTGGAAGCAATCCATCAAATTGATTGCCATTATTTGCGGGTTGTTCGTTGCTCATGTCGTTGAAGTGGTAGTTTATGCATTTGTGTACTATTTTTCGCATTTGATTCCGGGGTTTGGAAAATTACAGGGTGTCAGCTTTAATGACTGGGATAATGTCCTGTATTTTTCATTTGTGGCTTACAGCTCGCTGGGGGCTGGTGATTTATCCGCTTCGGGGGGGTTAAAGATTCTCTATGGGTTGGAGGCCATTAACGGGTTGGTGCTAATCACTTGGTCGGCCTCTTTTTCTCTACTTGCTATGAACCGGATGAAATTTTGCCATCCCTGTTCAGGGAAAGATTCAACGGAATGATAGGTTGTAGGTCGTGTTTCATGACGCATTGATTCTAGCGTTATTGGCTGCCGGTATCAGAAATATCTTTAAATGGGAATACGACACGGGCATCTGCTTTTGTCAAGTGCTGATCCTTATCAGGGCAATCAACAACAGACAATAAATGCCGCATTACATTCAAGCGAGCGTTCTTTTTATCGTCGGCCTTGACAATAAACCAGGGCGCATGGCCACTATGACTGTGCTGTAGCATTTCATCGCGTGCGACGGAGTAATCATTCCAGTGCTTGATGGCCGTAGCGTCAATCGGGCTGATTTTCCACTGTTTCAGCGGGTTCGTCCTCCGATCATCCAGTCTGCGTTGCTGTTCTTCTTTCGATATATCGAGGTAGTACTTAATGATTTGTATTCCGCTTTCACAGAGCATTTTTTCGAAAGGGTTTACGGCATTCAGAAACTGTTTGTGTTCAGTTTCTGTACAAAACCCCATAACTTTTTCGACACCCGCTCGATTGTACCAACTGCGATTCATCAGAACCATTTCCTGGTGGCTTGGCAGGTGAGTCGCGTAACGTTGGAAATACCAGCTATTGTTGTCTCTTTCGGAGGGTTTGCCCAATGCCACTACCCGAGTTTCCCGTGGGCTTAAATGTTCGGTGATTCGCTTAATGACGCCATCCTTTCCGGCAGCATCTCTTCCTTCAAAAATGATCAGAAGTTGAAGATCATTCTTGATGATGTGACGCTGAAGCCTGACGAGCTGTATTTGCAGCTCTTTTAGCTGCTTTTTGTAGGGCAGCTTTGTGGTTACTGATTTTTCCATGGTTTCACTTTTGTGTTCATTGATTCATTTCCTTTTTTCGACAAAAGGATAGCGAGGCTGCTCATCGTGGTGGCGCCCTCCTTTCATAAGATTCGTGCCAGCAGTTTGCCGCGGAGAGGGTCCTGCGGAGCAGCGACTTCCAACAAGACCCGGAAGTTCACATGGGATCCCCCGCAGTGTTTCCCGTGGAGGAACCAGACGGGAACACACGGATTCCCTCCAGCTGAGTGCGCTTGAGCAGCAGCGCGTTAGCCGCCACCAGCGCCGAGCTACCGGACATGGCCAAGGCCGCCCACTCGGGGCTGATCACTAGCGGGTAAAACACGCCCGCCGCTGCAGGAAAGGCGATGACATTGTAGGCTACCGCCCAGAACAGGTTCTGATGCATCTTGCGCAGGGTAGCGCGTGATAGCTCAATGGCTCCAAGAACATCGTAGGGATCGCTTTTCATTAACACCACGTCGGCGCTCTCCATAGCCACGTCCGTGCCGGCACCGATGGCGAAGCCGACGTCCGCCTGGGTCAGGGCTGGGGCGTCGTTGACTCCGTCGCCCACCATCCCGACCTTCTTGCCCTGAGCCTGGAGTTCCCTGATCTTGTCCGCCTTCTGTCCCGGCAGTACATCGGCGATCACAGTGCCGATGCCCAGCTCTCGGGCGATGCGCTCGGCAGTTGCCTGGTTGTCGCCGGTGAGCATCGCTACCTCCACACCCCGCGCCTGCATCTTCTTTACCATTGCCGCGGCGGTGGGGCGCGGCGCATCGGCAATGGCTATGAGGCCGATCAGTTTCCCATCCTGGGCGACGTGCACCACGGTCTGACCCGTACTCTGCAGGCGCGCGGCTTCGTGCTTCATGCTTTCCATGTCCACCTTTTCCTCATCCATCAGGCGGCGGTTACCGAGTAGCACGGCATTACCGCCGACCTCAGCCCGGGCGCCCTTCCCTTCGATGTTGGTGAAGCCGGTCAGCGGCGCCAGCTCCAAATCCTTGGCCTTGCTCTTGATCGCCTGAGCCAGTGGATGGTCCGAGCCCTGTTCCACCGTGGCTGCCAAGGCGAGGACCGCGCTCTCCGAGTTGCCCGTCGTCATGATGACCTCGACCACCTGCGGTTCGCCCAGAGTCAGGGTTCCGGTCTTGTCGAACACGACGATATCCAGTCTGGTGGCATCTTCGAGTGCGGAGGCGTTCTTGAACAGGATGCCGTTTTTGGCACCAAGTCCGGTGCCCACCATCACCGCCATGGGCGTGGCAAGGCCCAAGGCGTCCGGACAGGCGATAACGAACACGGTGATAGTCAGGGTTACGGCGAACAGCAGGGTCGCGCCGAGTCCCCAGAACCAGACAGAGAATGTCAGCAGTCCGATGACGATGGCGACCACCACCAGCCACTGGGAGGCCTTGTCCGCCAGCAGTTGCGCAGGGGCTTTGGAGTTCTGCGCAGCCTGTACCAGCTTGACAATCTGCGCCAGTGCCGTGTCGGCGCCCACCTTGGTGGCGCGATACCTGAAACTGCCGCTCTTGTTGATAGTTGCGCCGATCACCGCATCTCCTGGTTTCTTGCCAACCGGCATGGACTCGCCTGTCAGCATGGACTCATCAACTTGGGATTCGCCCTCCAGCACCTCGCCGTCCACTGGTATCTTGTTGCCGGGGCGGATCACGACGATGTCGCCTTTCAACACCTCTGCGGTGGGAATCTCTTGTTCCTGGCTGTCCCGCAGTACCGTGGCCATGGGCGGCGCGAGATCCATCAGTGAGCGGATGGCGTCTGAGGCTCCGGCGCGGGCGCGCATCTCAAGCCAGTGACCGAGCAAGATGAACACCAGCAGCACCGCCACAGCCTCGAAGAATTGCACGCCAGGGAAAAAGAACGTGGAACCAACGCTGAATAGGTAACCGGTGCCCACTGAGAGCACGACGAGCACCGCCATGTTGAGCGCACCGTTTTTCAGAGCGCGCCAGGCGGCAACGAAGAACGGCCAGCTGGGCCAGAGTACGGCGATGCTTGCCAGAAATAACAGCCACAGATCAAGTCGCAGCCCAAAGGGTGGCGTCGGTGGTTGGAATAGCCCGCCCATGGGCGAATAGATGAAAATTGGTATGCTGAAAATCAGGCAGACTAAGAAACGGTTACGCATATCGCGCACCATCGCCTGCATGTCCATGCTGCCGCCGTGACCCATCTCGTGGGTTATCTCGTCTCCTACGCCCCTATGCTCCGCATGCCCATTCGGATGCGCCGCATCGCCGTGGGCGGTGTGCGCCTCGTCGGCGGGCATGGGCACAACCGCGGCTTCACCCGGCGGATCGCCAGGTACGCAGACATGCTTTGGCAGTTGCTCTCCGGCGCAGTGATAACCGCATTCGTGTACTCTGGTTTTGATAGCCTTAAGGTCAACCACCGTCTCGTCATAGGTGACGGAGGCGCTACCGGCTGCATAGTTGACCGCGGCTTTCTTGACACCGGGTAATTTCAGGAGTTGTTTCTCTACGCCCCGGGCGCTCAGTGCCGACAACAGTCCGCCAATCACTACTACGATGGTTCTCATTCGTGTTCTCCTACCTTGGGGCAATTGACCTGGCTTACCAGGTCGAAATGTGTTGGAGTCCCAATGGTCGCCTCTCATGTCAATCCCCTGTTCGCCTGGTGTCGAAACGGCGATGGAGCCAGTTGTGGATGGACCAGTCCGGCATATCAACGCCGTGCTCACTGGGCCAGTCGCGCGGCCACTGCTTGAGATAAGCCGATCGGAATCCCCTTTGTGCCGCTCGATCAATGACGCCCACCACTAGGTCAAAGCGGTCCATGTCGTTGCACACCGCTAAGTTGAACGATGCAGGGGTGATGTCTTCCTTCCTGAATCCGCGCATATAGGGTTTGTGATTGGAGCGCCGGCAGGTCAGGCAATGAAATTGATTGACACTGATCTGGACGAACGTATTTTCCACCAATTCTGACAAGACTGAATCTTCCGATGAGGTCTGATAATGATCTGTATCAAGCTACCAGGTTATAGACGTAGGTGTTAATGCAATCATTGCTATAATGAATCTGTGTTCTGGGCACAGGTCAAGTCAGGGGTTACGTTTTCAAGATGTCACAATTTCACGGTATGTGTCGCCATTACGCATACTCGCTCCGTTCGCCCTGAGGCGTTGCCAACAGCGGTTGTCGATTGCACTTTTCTGACGGGCATTCCGGTGAATGCTAAGTAACGATGCGGGGTGCAAAGTAGGGTCGACCATTTGTTTGACGTGAACCCGCAAGCAAATGATTTCGAGAATCTAACCGTTAGAGTTGAGCATAGCGGGGAACGCCTTTCCGTAGCATGACGCGAAGATTACAGATATGTAATGTTGGAGTAATCTTTCTGTTGGTTCTGCCTCCCTATTATTGGCAGTGAAATCTCTACGTTATCCAGCGTTTCGTTGATTAGGATAGACGAGAGACCGGAAAAGAGTGATCTAGCGCGAAGAGTATCGACCATTCGGCAAAGGTGTAGTTGGGTGATCCGGAACATAGGTGTTGTCATTCTATTGATAATAACGTTGCTGTGGCAGGCCTCTGCCGCGGCGTTGGCCACCTATTGCTCTATGGGTGACGCAGCCAGCGGCTTGGCTACGACCATTCAGGACACTGCTGAGCAACCCGGTCACGAAGCAATGGGCCATGTCGACGACGAACAGCATAGCAATAGAGATTGCTGTGGTGCCGATATATCAGAGAATGGTTGTGTCATGGCGGGATGTGCCTTCCCGATGCAGTTGCTGACACAGGCCGTGGCTGCGCCAGGTGCATCGGACACTCGCTCGACTGGCATCGCTTTCCATCCCATTGCCTTTCCCCAGGCGCTGGTTTTTCCTTTCCTTCGGCCTCCTATCGTCTGAGTTCACAGACGCAAACCGCTCTGAAAACTCCAGTAAGGTGCAAATCCCGGCAGGGCAGGTGCATATACACAACGTTGTCGTTGGAACCTTAAATCGATTGGCGATTTATCGCCGGAGGCAAATATGAATTTATCGCGATTAACAGGCCTTGTGGTGAGTTTGATCATGCTCCCCCTTTTGGTTGCCTGTAACGAGGCATCGAAAGATCGGCCGACGTCGGATAGTTTCGATTCACACGGGGTGGAAAATTTCACCGTCTACAAGCAGCCCACATGCGATTGTTGCAAGAAGTGGATGTCTCGTCTTGAAAGAGCGGGCTTCGATAGTACCGCCAAGCACCCCGCGGATCTGAACGCGATCAAGGCTCGATACCGGATCGCGCCCCGCTACCAGTCATGCCATACCGCCGTGTCGTCTCAGGGCTATGTCTTCGAGGGACATATCCCCGCCCGCTACATTCAGGCGTTCCTGGCGAATCCGCCAGATGATGCCATCGGACTTGTGGTGCCCGGCATGCCGCTCGGCAGCCCTGGTATGGAAGTGGGGGGCCGGTTCACACCCTATCAGGTACTGCTGCTGAAAAAGGACGGCAGCAGTGAAGTGTTCGCCAACGTGGAGAACGCGGCGCAGCAATATCAGCGGGAAGCACAACCATGAAAACATTCACACACCTGCTAGTTCTACTTCTCGGTACCGGCGGTGCTTTTGTCAATGCACAGGCAATACGAGAGGGGTTGACGCTGAACGAGGCCGTGGATGTCGCCATCGCGACTGATCCCTGGTTGACTGGCAGCCGTCATACGCAAGCCGGTTTGACCGACGAGGCGACGGCCGCCGCTACGCTACCGGATCCCAGGATGAGCCTGATGGCCGGCAATCTGCCTGTCGATAGTTTCGATTTCGATCAAGAGGCGATGACCCAGTTTTCAGTGGGAATCAGTCAAATGTTTCCGCGGGGCGATACGCTTGCGCTTGCACAGCGAAAGAAGCTGCAACTCGCACTGCAGCATCCGTTGTTGCGGGAAAATCGGCGGGCCAAGGTGACGGCGACGGTCGCGCAGTTATGGCTGGACGCGTACAACGCACAGGAAAGCATCCGATTGATCGAAAAAGATCGGGCGTTATTCGAGCACCTGGTCGATGCGTCACGGGCGAGCTATGCGACAGCGGTAGGCAGCGCGCGGCAGCAGGACGTGATACGTGCCCAGTTGGAGTTGACGCAGCTTGAAGACCGATTGACAGTCTTTAGACAGCGACAGGAAGCCGCGCAGATGCGTCTGTCCGAATGGATTGGCTCCCGTGCCGGCGATAGGCTCGCGCCCGTGATGCCGACAGGCTCGCCCGTCGCACCGGTACCGCCCCAGGCTTCCGAGCAGGAACGGTATGAACGGGTGAGTCATCATCCCGCCTTGCTGGCATTGGACAGGCGAATCGAAGCCAGGGAAACCGATGTCGACCTCGCGCGACAGAAATACAAGCTGGAGTGGGGGCTCAGTGCCCAATATGGCTATCGTGACCGGGATCCGATGGGGCGGGACCGCGCCGACCTGTTTTCCGTTGGCGTCACCTTCGATCTGCCCCTTTTCACTGCCAACCGGCAGGACCGGGAACTCAGTGCTGCAATCAGTCATGCCGAGGCGATCAGGACCGAGAAGCAGTTATTGATCCGCCGGTTGATGGCGGAGCTGGAAACAGCGAGCGTACACCTGGCACGCCTGGACGAACGGAGCGTGCTTTATGCCGACCGGCTTTTGCCGCAAATGGCCGAGCAAGCCGAAGCCTCGCTGGCCGCCTACAACAACGACGACGGCGACTTTGCCGAAGCCGTACGCGCCCGTATCGCCGAGTTGAATGCCAATATCGAAGCGCTGGCCATCGCGGTGGAACGCCAGAAGATTATCGCTCAAATCAATTACCTGCTTGCAGAGGCGTCGCCTGACGCCGCCGGGCCGGTGGAAGACTTCTGAGGAGTTAACAATGAATACGTTTTCAAAGACCCTGGTGGGGACCGCTATCGGCGTGTTGGTTGGGGCAGGCGGCGCCTGGCTGTTGGGTACGGTACAGGAAGAAGGCGTCAATGCGACTGACGGCGGACGTCAACCGCTCTACTGGGTGGCGCCCATGGACCCGAACTACAGACGCGACAAGCCTGGGAAATCACCCATGGGCATGGATTTGATTCCGGTTTACGAGGAAGAGGGTGGAGAGAGTGAGGTGGGGACGGTTCGGATTTCCCCGGATGTTGTCAACAATCTCGGTGTCCGCACGGCCATGGTTGACTCGGGTCGCCTTCATCTGGATGTCAAAACGGTGGGTTATGTGCAGTACGACGAGGACCGTTTGGTTCACATGCACCCCAGAGTGGAGGGGTGGATCGAGAATCTTCATGTCAAGGCAGCAGGTGATCGAGTGGAAAAAGGAGAGCCTCTGTATGCACTCTATTCGCCGACTCTGGTCAATGCCCAGGAAGAATTACTGCTGGCACTGAAGCGGGACAATCCAGTCCTGATCCGTGCAGCTGTGGAACGGTTGTCGGCTCTGAAGGTGCCACGTCCGGATATCGAGCAGTTACGCCAGACCCGCAGAGTCAGTCAGACTATCACCATTGCCGCGCCACAGTCCGGCGTCATTGACAATCTGGGCGTGCGCGAGGGGATGTTCGTCAAACCCGGCATGGTCCTGATGGCCATCGGCCAGCTGGAGCACATTTGGGTCATCGGTGAAGTGTTCGAGCGTCAGGCGAGCCTCGTCAAGGTCGGTGACAGGGTGCGTATGCGACTCGACTACCTGCCGGGCAGGGAGTGGCTCGGCCAGGTGGACTATGTCTATCCGTCGCTGAACGAACAGACGCGCACCGCGCAGATACGGGTGCATTTCGACAATCCGGACGGTTTCCTCAAGCCGGGCATGTTCGCGCAAATGGTCATCGACACCCAGCCGGGCGCCAAAACCCTGTTGATCCCGCGGGAGGCACTGATCCGCACGGGGAGTCAGTCGCGGGTGGTGCTGGCCCTGGGTGAGGGGAGATTCAAGTCCGTTGCCGTCAAGGTCGGGCGGGTGGGAGAACGGGAAGTGGAAATCCTCTCGGGTCTTAACGAGGGGGACCGTATCGTTACCTCTGCACAGTTCCTGATTGACTCGGAATCCAGCAAGACCTCGGATTTCAAACGGATGTCACACGCCGAGGACGAGGGCGAAATATCGCTTTCGGCCTGGGTAGCCGCACGTATCGCCAGCCTGATGCCAGACCACCGCATGGTGACCCTTGAGCACGAAGCTATTCCGGACTGGCAATGGCCCGCCATGACCATGGACTTCACCGTCGACGAATCTATTGACATGAGTGAACTCAGGCCAGACATGCGCCTGCACGTGCAGATTACCCGGGGTTCAGATGGCGACTCTGGGGTGACCCAGGTACACATCCCCAGCGCGGAAAAAGCCGGCAAGGAAACTCCAATGGAAGGGGATCATAGTCAGCATGCTGGCATGAGCCATGAAGCGGCATCGGATAACGGCGCGGACCCGGACATGAAGCACGGCAGCCACGGCCAGAAGGAGAGTGACAATGATTGAAGCTATTATCCGCTGGTCTATCGGCAACCGCTTCTTCGTATTGCTGGCAACCCTGATATTGGTCGGCGGCGGTCTGTTCGCCCTGAAAAACACGCCGGTGGATGCCATTCCGGATCTGTCCGACGTCCAGGTGATCATCAAGACCAGTTATCCGGGACAGGCGCCGCAGGTGGTGGAGGACCAGGTGACCTACCCGCTGACCACTGCCATGTTGTCCGTACCCGGAGCGGTCACTGTGCGGGGCTACTCCTTCTTCGGCGACTCCTACGTCTACGTGATTTTCGACGAGGACACGGATGCCTATTGGGCGCGCTCGCGGGTGCTGGAGTACCTGTCCCAGGTAGCGCCCACACTGCCCCCCAGCGCCCGGCCGCAGCTGGGGCCGGATGCCACCGGTGTAGGCTGGGTCTATCTCTACGCATTGGTGGATCGCACCGGCCAGCATGACATCAGTCAGCTGCGCAGCCTGCAGGACTGGTTCCTGAAATACGAACTGCAGACGGTGCCCGGTGTTTCCGAAGTTTCCGCGCTCGGTGGTATGGTCAAGCAGTACCAGGTGAAGGTGAACCCGGAAAAACTGCGCGCGTTTGGCATACCGTTGTCCCATATCCAGATGGCCATTCAGCGCGGTAACCAGGAGGTGGGTGCCTCAGTGGTGGAAATGGCCGAAGCCGAATACATGGTGCGAGCCAGCGGCTACATACAGGACATCGAGGATCTTGCCACCATCCCCCTGGGCGTGGACGTCAATGGTGCGCCGCTGCTACTCAAGGACGTGGCCGATATTGAGCTGGGGCCCCAGATGCGCCGCGGTATCGCCGAGCTCAATGGCGAGGGTGAGACCGTGGGGGGCATCGTGGTGATGCGCTTTGGAGAGAATGCCCAGAAGACCATCAATGGGGTCAAGGCCAAGCTGGAAAAGCTCAAGGCGGGATTGCCCGAGGGTGTCGACATTGTCACAGTCTACGATCGCTCGGGGCTCATTGAACGAGCAGTGGATAACCTCTGGCACAAGCTGCTGGAGGAGTTCATTGTGGTGGCCCTTGTGTGCATGGTATTCCTGTTTCACGTGCGTTCATCGCTGGTGGCCATCGTCAGCCTGCCGGTGGGAATTCTTGCGGCCTTCATCGTCATGCACTGGCAGGGGCTCAATGCCAACATCATGTCACTCGGTGGTATCGCCATCGCCATCGGCGCCATGATCGACGGTGCCATTGTGATGATCGAGAACATGCATAAGCACATGGAGCGCACGCCGTTGACCCAGGAAAACCGCTGGCAGGTTGTCGCCGAATCGGCGACGGAGGTCGGGCCGGCGTTGTTTTTCAGTTTGCTGATCATCACCGTCAGCTTCGTGCCGGTATTTACCCTCGAAGCTCAGGAGGGTCGGATGTTCTCCCCGCTGGCCTTCACAAAGACCTACGCCATGGCTGCCAGTGCCGCCCTGGCGGTCACCCTGGTGCCAGTGCTGATGGGTTACTTTATTCGAGGCAAAGTGTTGCCCGAGCACAGAAATCCTATCAATCGTCTGTTGATTGGCCTCTACATGCCGGCCTTGAAAACAGTACTGCGCTTTCCCAAGGCCACCTTGGCCATCGCCCTGGTGCTGACCCTGGTGGGCTTCTGGCCTGTGAACAAGATTGGCAGCGAGTTCATCCCCAACCTGGACGAGGGCGATCTGATGTACATGCCCACCACCTACCCGGGCCTGTCCGTCGGCAAGGCGCGAGAACTTCTCCAGCAGACCGATAAACTGATTGCCTCCGTGCCCGAAGTGAAAACCGTGTTCGGCAAGATCGGCCGTGCCGAGACGGCCACGGATCCGGCGCCGCTGACCATGATCGAGACCTTCATTCAGCTCAAGCCCAAAGAGGAGTGGCGTGAGGGCATGACCACGGAGAAGCTCAAGAAGGAGCTGGATGCTCTGGTGAAATTCCCCGGCCTGACCAACGCCTGGGTAATGCCCATCAAAACCCGCATCGACATGCTGGCCACCGGTATCAAGACCCCGGTGGGGATCAAGGTGGCCGGCGAGGACCTGAAGGAAATCCAGAAGATTGGTCAGCGGCTGGAGCAGATCCTCAAGGATGTGCCCGGCACCGCTTCAGTTTACTCCGAACGGGTAGCTGGCGGGCGCTATATCAAGGTGGATATTCAGCGGGAACAGGCCGCGCGCTACGGCCTCAATATCGCCGACGTACAGCAGGTGGTGGCCACCGCCATTGGCGGGATGAACGTGGCACAGACCATCGAGGGGTTGGAACGTTACCCGATCAACCTGCGCTATCCCCAGGACTACCGCGACTCACCGGTGCAGCTTGCGTTGTTGCCCATCGTCACGCCGGGTGGACAACGCATTGCGCTTGCCGATGTGGCGGACGTGTATGTGGAAGACGGCCCTCCGGCCATCAAGAGTGAGAACGCACGGCTAAATGGTTGGACCTTTGTCGATATCGACGACGTGGACGTTGGCAGCTATGTGGAGCAGGCCATGGCGACCGTCGAGCGGCAGCTGGAACTGCCGGCAGGCTATTCGGTAACCTGGTCCGGCCAGTATGAGTACATGCTGAGGGCCAAGGAAAAGCTGACCTATGTGGTGCCGCTGACCCTGGCCATCATCGTCGTGTTGCTGTACATGAATTTCCGCCGTTTCGCCGAAGTGGCCATCATCATGGGTACCCTGCCACTGGCCATGATCGGTTCCATCTGGTTGATGTACCTGCTCGGCTACAACTTCTCGGTGGCAGTGGGTGTCGGCTTTATCGCATTGGCCGGGGTCGCGGTGGAAATCGGGGTGATCATGCTGGTGTACCTCAACCAGGCCCATGTCCAAATGCAGTCGGAGTGCGAGGCGCGGGGGGTTGCCCCAAGGCTGGAGACACTGCGCCATGCCGTTCTGCACGGCGCCGGCTTGCGGGTGCGGCCGGTCATGATGACCGCCAGCGCTATTATCCTCGGCCTGCTGCCCATCATGTACGGTAGTGGTACCGGCTCGGAGGTGATGAGTCGTATCGCCGCGCCGATGGTGGGGGGCATGTTGAGTGCGGTGTTGTTGACCCTGCTGGTCGTGCCAGCGGTGTATTATCTGTGGCGCGGGTATTCGTTGAAAAGTTGATATCAGCCTGGTAGCTCAATGGAGCAGAAGGGCAGCCCCTGTGTCGGCAAGGGTCGTGTCACCACGGAATGTCGACAAACTCTCACACGCTTGACTCTATAGCTGCCATAGGGATTACTATTGAGATCAATTATCATTAGCAACAAGCCAAGTAGAGATCTCGTTAATGCAGGCACACTGGATATACCGTTTTATAAGCCCGAAGCTATTTGTTCTGAATGTCTCAGTAATGCTGCTGGGCTTATCGTGTTTGCTTCCAGCGACTAGTCAGGCCGAGATGAGTGATGACGGCTGGGCTCAGATGCGTCAATTGG
>PABE01000106.1 GCA_002702725.1 Porticoccaceae bacterium | reverse complement strand
CCAGCGGGTATTGGGAGACAAAATCGCTCAGGTAATCGATGCCATGCAGCCGGGAGGCAGCGGCAATCCCTTCGAAGGGCTTGATACCCATCAGCGAGAGGAACTGAATAGTCTCTATAGATTGGGCTATCCGCGGGGCGACGAGTTCATGATCGCCGTACCCATGGGGCAGATATGGCTTTGGACATCCATTGCCGACATGCTGCAAAGGGAGGATGCAGACTACTTCGAGAATTTCTGGACCAAGCCCGGTTATGTGGGCCATGACAACCCGGAGTATGTCGAGAAGGACCTGATTGATGTTACTTTGAAGGTCGCTAAGGTGGTCAAGGCAATAGAGATACTCAAAAGCCCTGAATACGCCGGCCCCGAGTATGACCGCGCCCGTCCAATGGCGGGTATGATGGCGGCCAAGCACGGCGACTTCCCCCTCGCCATTGAGGTCAAGGGCCTTGACAGGGGCTACCGGCTTGGTGCCGGGGTGAAGGTGGTTACTGGTGCTGCCGCCGGTCGCCAGCTCTACTGTATGAGTTACGGCCACGACGTGCTCTTCTGTGATGGCCATGGCGATGCAAATCTGCTGCGCTTTACCGGTGTTGAAGTGGGAGACGAAGTGCACATCAACAACCGCGCCTTCCTGGCGTTTTGTTATTCCTATCGCCACCACCTGTCTGACGATCCGTCCTGCGATTTTCTCAAGCTGGATGGGGTACCGATTTACCCGCAGCACGACCTGCCCCTGCAGTCACCGCTGATGGGTGTAGCGTACTCCGGCAAATACGATGGCAAACTGTTATGGGTTCATCACACCCACGACGCTTCCCTCTGGCCTCCCCAGGGGCTGGTCTACAAGCGTGCCGTGGAGCAGGCCCAGGGTCCTGAGGGGGCGGCAGCAAATTTCCAGTTGCGTTGGGTGGAAAATGCCGAACACGTGCCGCCAAATTTCCTGCCCTCAGCGCCCAACAGGGCTACGTCCACCTGGTTGGTAGACTATAAGGATTATATCGAACAGAGCCTGGTGGATTTGTGCGATTGGGTTGAAAAGGACATTCATCCGGTTCCCACCAATTTTGAATTTGCCGATGGCAAGGTGTTTCTGCCCGCCTCCGCCAAAGAGAGGCTCGGAATACAGCCCGTGGTATCGATCACTGCGAACGGCGGTGCAAAAACGAACGTCCGTGTCGGTGAGCCTGTTTCCGTGGAAATGGCAGCAGAAGTGCCCCCCGGCGCCGGGACGATCATTGGCGTGGAGTGGGATTTTGATGGCCAGGGAAAATTTCCCGTACGCGGCGAGGTGGATGGCAGCCAAACCCATCTGCGGCTACCGGCGACCCACGTCTATGACCAGCCGGGCACCTATTTTGTTACCGTCCGGGTTACCTCCAACAAAGAACGAGATATCAATGCCACGGCGCGGCGGATTACCAACCTGGCATCGGCCCGGGTAGTGGTCAGCGGATGAGACAGCGGCCAATCCGCAGGGGATGTCCCACCACTGGCGAAGGCATTGCCAGTGGTTCGGGACCATCCCCGGCCGCGATCCCATTCACCGCACCATGAACAGACGCCGTGCCTACCTATGCGATATGAACCCAAGCCACATGGCCTGTCTGAACGGATGAATAACGTCCTGGTCCGCAGACCTGCCCAAACCCTGATCGCAGTAGCTTTGCTCTCCCTGGTGGCAGGGGCGTTGCTGCCCGGATTCTTTAACCCCGCCACCGGGGTGCCTGGCGCCGTTGATCCGGCGCTGCCATCAACTCCCGCCCTGACCATTACCTCGACGCTGGCGACGGAGAAGGAATGGCCGCATTGGATAGAAGCCTCTGGTGAGATTGCGCCCTGGCAGGAGGCTGTAATCGGCGCCACGACGGGCGGCAGCAGGTTGCTGGAACTGGGGGCCGAAGTGGGGGATCGGGTCAGGAAAGATCAGTTACTCGCCCGTTTCGATGACGAGACCCTCAGGGCAGAGGTGGCGGAGCTCAAGGCCGGTGTGGCGCAGGCCCGGGCAACGCTTCGGGAGGCGGAATCCAACCGCGAGAGGGCCCTGGCCATGGGTCGGATCAGCGCTCTCAGCGAACAGGAAATCCAGCAACATGTTACCAGGGCCGAGACTGCCAGAGCCCAGCTGGAGTCGGCTCAGGCGCGATTGGCATCCAGGGAGCTGCAATTGAGCCACACAGTGGTGACAGCACCGGACGACGGTGTTATCAGTGCACGTACCGCCACGTTGGGCAGTGTTTCCCAGGGCGGTCAGGAACTGTTTCGCCTGATTCGGCAGAGCCGCCTGGAGTGGCGGGGGGAGCTGACCGCTCAGCAGGTGGTCCGGGTTGTCCCGGGCCAGGCTGTCACATTGCATTTGCCGGACAAGACAACAGTTGTGGCCAGGATACGAAAGATCGCCCCTTCAATGGATGACCAGTCCCGCCTGGCCATGGTGTTTGCGGACCTCTCTGCGGAATCCGCTGCCAAAGCGGGCATGTATGTTTCGGGCACCATTGCGCTGGAGGCGGCGCCAGCGTTGGTGGTGCCCGCTCAGAGTGTCGTGATTCGGGACGGCCGCAGTTTCGTGTTCCGGGTTGACGAGGGAGCGGGGGATGCCCGGGTGATTCAACAACGGGTGGAGGTGGGTCGCCGCTACGGGGGCGAAGCCGAGATAATATCCGGTTTGGCTGCTGGTGATCGGGTTGCGGTTCAGGGGGCGGGATTCCTGACCGACCGGGATTTCGTGCGGCTCGCCAGGTCCGACGATGAGGTAGGGAAGCAATGAACCTGGCCACCTGGTCGATCCGCAATCCCATCCCCGCCATCATTCTCTTTTTGCTGCTGACTCTGGCGGGTTTGTGGGGGTTTTCCCAGCTGACCGTGGAAAGCATGCCCGACATGGATGTGCCGGTGATTAATGTCATGGTCCGCCAGCCTGGGGCTGCTCCGGCGCAGCTGGAAGCGGACGTCGCGAGGCGGGTGGAAAATGCGGTGGCCTCCCTGGCCGGGTTGCGGCACCAGCGCACGACGATTACCGAAGGTGCGGTTCAGTTGGCGCTTGAGTTCGAGTGGGGAAAATCCCTGTCATCTGCTCTATTGGAAACCAAGGAAGCGGTGGACCGCATTCGCGCCGATTTACCTTCAAGTGTCGAACAACCCACCGTAAGTGCCTTAAGCGTCTCCAGCATCCCCATGATGACGTACGCGGTTAAATCTTCCCGCATGGATGAGGGGGAATTATCCTGGTTTATTGACGATGTAATCGCCAAAAAGCTTCTTGCGGTCTCGGGTGTCGGGCGTTTCAATCGGGTGGGTGGATTGACCCGGGAAGTTCGCGTGGAAGTGAATCCGACCCAGCTGGCGGGTCTGGGTATCACCGCAGCCCAGGTTTCCCGTGCCCTGCGAACGGCACAGCAGCAGCTTTCGGGCGGGCGTGGCCAGCTGGGTGACGCCGAGCAATCAGTGAGGACCATTGCGACTGTTCAGCAGGCGAACGACTTGAAAGCGTTCCCGATAGTTGTCGGCAATGGCCGGTCTGTTCGCCTGGACCAGATTGCCAGTATTCAAGACGGCTATGCCGAACGCCAGGAGATGGCGTTGTTGAACGGCGAGCATGTGGTGGGGTTTAAGGTATTCCGCTCCAAGGGACACGACGAAATACGGACGGCTGATCGCGTACAGGCAGCTATTGATGAGCTGGTTGCGGCGGACGACACGCTGGGCGTGTCCCTGATTTCCAGTACCGTGGAGCACACCCGGGAGCAATACAGCGCCTCCATGCTGATGCTCTATGAGGGCGCGCTCCTGGCCGTGCTGGTGGTGTGGTGTTTTTTGCGGGACTGGCGGGCGACCCTGTTGTCCGCCTCGGCGCTGCCCCTGTCCATTATTCCCGCTTTTGCCGCCATGCACTGGCTCGGGTTTTCCCTTAATACCATAACGCTGTTATCCCTGGCGCTAATTGTCGGGATTCTGGTCGATGACGCCATTGTTGAAATTGAAAATATTGTTCGCCATGTGCGTATGGGCAAGTCGGTGGAGCAAGCCGCCGCTGACGCAGTAACCGAGATTGCCCTGGCGGTGATCGCCACCACCATGGCGTTAGTGGTGGTATTCCTGCCCACGGCGTTCATGAGCGGCGTGGCCGGTATGCTCTTCAAGCAGTTTGGCTGGACTGCCACCATCGCCATTCTGGTGTCCCTTATGGTCGCCCGGTTGCTGACACCAATGCTGGCGGCCCAGTTTCTAAGAAATGATCACCAGGTCAAAGCCGGAGGCGACGGGCATTTTATGTCCTGGTACCTGAGGGTTGTCCGCTGGTGTCTTTCACACAGGGCGCTGACAGGGGTGGCCTCGGCGCTTTTTCTGTTGGCCTCCGTGTTACTGATTTCATATTTGCCCGTCGGTTTCGTCCCGCCCCAGGATGAGGGGGTGACCATGATCAATGTCGAATTGCCTCCGGGGATGCCGGTGGCGGAGACCTTTAAAACCACGGAACAGGTTCGAAAGGCGATTGAGGGGATACCGGCTGTTGACGGAGTTTTTACGCTGGTGGGTAACTCCCAGGCGATGCCCGGGCCGAGTATGATGGCGGCCACCGGCGAGGTGCGTATCGCGTCCCTCACCGTTATTTTACAACCGCGGGATCAACGTCCTTCACAGGCTGAAGTCGAAGCCGAGATTCGCAGCCGCCTGACGGCAATTCCCGGCGCCCGCCTGACGGTCAGTGGTCGCGGCTCCGGCGACAAGTTTTCCGTCATTCTTAACAGTGACAATATCCATTTGCTGAAGTCCACTGCCCTGCAGTTCGAGCGGGAATTGAGAACAGTGGCGGGTCTCGGCAGTGTGTCGTCCACCGCCAGCCTCGAGAGACCGGAAATTGTCATTCGTCCTGACCTGCAAAAGGCGGCGGAGCGTGGCGTAACCACAGATGTGATAGGTGAGACGGTGCGTATTGCCACCAGTGGCGATTTCGGCGTGCAGTTATCCCGTCTCAATCTGGATAATCGTCAGGTGGATATCCGAGTCCGCCTCAGTGATGCCGCCCGGGGGGATCTCGACACTTTTGCCAACCTGAGGGTGCCGGGGAGGGAGGGTATGGTGCCATTGAGTAGCGTTGCCGAGCTGTCGGTGGAAAGTGGCCCCACGCAAATTGATCGCTATGACCGTCAGCGCTATATCACGGTGTCGGCAGAATTGAACGGCCTGAGCCTGGGCGATGCCCGGAATGCAGCCCATCAGTTGCCGGCGCTGAAAAATATGCCGGAAGGTGTCACAACGCGGGAGGACGGTATGGTGGAGCTGATGACTCAGACGTTCCGGGGCTTTGGTCTTGCGCTGGTTACCGGGGTGATTTGTGTGTATGCGGTACTGGTGCTCCTGTTCAAGGATTTTTTGCAACCGATAACGATTTTGTCGGCGCTGCCATTTTCGATCGGGGGTGCGTTTCTGGCGCTTATGCTCGGCAACAGTGGTTTGAATTTGCCCTCGTTGATCGGGCTTATCATGTTGATGGGCATCGTGTCGAAAAACTCCATTCTGCTCGTGGAATATACGATTGTGGGGATGCGGGACAGGGGGCTAGGTCAGTATGAGGCGATCATCGACGCCTGCCACAAGCGGGCCAGACCCATCGTCATGACCACGGTGGCAATGATCGCGGGAATGCTCCCCCTGGCCCTCGGGCTGGGGGGCGATGCCAGTTTCCGTCAGCCGATGGCTATTGCCGTGATAGGCGGGCTAGTGACTTCCACCGCACTGAGTTTGCTGGTGGTGCCGGTGGTATTTACCTATGTAGCGGCAGTTGGCAGCCTGTTCACCCGATGGAGACAGCCACCCAGCCCGGCTGGTCCGGCGCTACAGTAGCAATGGGCCAGCCTGAAAACACACTGGATCGACATCAGGTCAAGCCGGTGTCATCGGCTTGACCGGGGTCCCGCTGTCGTTCAAAACCCTACCACCGCTTCGAAATCCGCCGCGGACTATCCTGCCATCTCCGCCTTCGCGGCAGGTTTTTGACTCAGACGCGAGACGAGCCAGGCCGCCCCAAAAGCCAGTGGCATGCATACAAGCGCCGGATAATCGGAAGGAAACACCGCTTCAGGGTTGCCCAGCACCTTCACCCAGAAGGCAGGGCTGAGGACGATCAGGCCGACACTGGTGATCAAACCGGTAACACCGGCTGCCACTGCCCCTGCCGCCGTTAGCCCGCCCCAGTAGATCGAAAGCATCAACAGGGGAAAGGTGGTGCTGGCGGCGACATTGAGGCCCATGACAATCAGGAAGGTCAGGTTTTCATGCTGGAAAACAATGGCCAGGCCGACAGCGGCGGCGGATGTGACCAGCGCAGCGAGTCGGAAAATGGCGACTTCCTGCTTCTCGGGCATGGCATCACCCTTGCGCAGGGCGGCAAAAATATCGTGTGAGGTGGCGGACGAAATGGCGACGGTCAGCCCGGCAACCACCGCCAGTATGGTTGAAAACGCCACCGCGCTCATGACACCGAAAAAGACGTCGCCACCGAGGTCCCGGGCCAGATGCAGGGTTATCATGTTCGAGCCGCCCATCACAGCGCCGGATTCATCCTGATAGGTGGGGTTGCCGGTGACCCAGGCCAGCGCGGCAGGGCTGACCACCAGAAAGACCAGGCCCATGGTGGCGCCGATAAGCAGGGTGCCGACCAGCAGCGATCGCTTCGCCTGGGTCTCGTCGGGGACGGTAAAAAATCGAATCAGCAGATGGGGCATGCTCATCATGCCGGCAACCGACGCAACGGCCAGTGATACCGACGAAAACAGGCCGTGGTTGAGGGCGCCAAATTCGTACAGAGAACGGCTTGAGGTTTGCGTGGCGTCGCCGAGTGCGTAGATCCCACCGAGACTGCCGGCCTTGATTATGCAGAGCACCGATAGCAGCACCACTGCGCCGACCAGGAGTGCGGCTTTGATGATCTGTACCCATGTTGCTGCCAGCATGCCCCCGAAAGCCACATAAAACGTCATCAGAGCGCCGACGGTGATCACCGCCAGGTTGAACTCGAGACCAAACACGATAGAGATCAATCCCCCCGCGCCGACCATTTGGGCGACCAGGTTGATCAGGGAGATGGTTATCGTACAAGCGCCCAGAACGACGCGGGTGCGCGGCTCCTTGAGTCGACTTTGGACTACATCCCCCAGGGTAAATTTGCCCATTCGTCGAAGGGGGCCGACAAGAATCGCCAGCCCCAGGCAAAGGCCGCCCAATGGCGCGATGAAATACAGGGAAACGTCGACACCGACCAGGGTATACAGGCCGACAATACCGAGAATGGTGCCGGCGGACATGTAGTCTCCGGCGATGGCAAAGCCATTCTGGCCGCCAGTAATCTTGCCCTCGGCGGCGTAGTAGGATGCCTTGCCGGTATTGCGCCGTGCCGCCCAGAAGGTGATGGCGAGGGTGACCGCGATGGTGACGAGGAAGTAGCCGATGGAGGCGGAAATCATGATTCGGACTCCTCCCCGTGCTGGCTCTCGATGACTTGCTTTTTGGCGAACTGAATCGCCAGCCCCATCATGGTGATAAACCACAGTGTCGTGGCGATCACTGTGCCCGGGATACCGGCCACTCGCTGGTTCAGCCACTCGGGCGCAACCCCGGGACCTATCTGAATGTAAATCAGCGGCGCCAGAATCCCCAGCACCAGGATGATCCGTTTAATATCCGATCGCGTCATTGTGTCCTCACTCTTATTGTTGTCACGGGCAGATGAGCTTGCCCATATTACTCCAATTGGCTTTCGACGGCGCCCGTTGGCGACGTCATCGGTCCCGGAAAGTTGCCTGCCGTTTCTCGAGGAAAGCGCTGACCCCTTCGCGGGCATCTTCACTGGCGAAAACGATGGCCGCCTGGGTTTTCTCCGCTTCCAGGCCGTCTTCGAAGGGAAGGTCAAGGGCGCTGGTTGCTGCCCGTCGAATGGCCTGTTGGGCGACACTGCTGAAGCGAGTCGTTTCGCCCGCGAATCCCAGCGCGGCGGCCATGATGTCCTGATCAGCATCGGCGATTCGGTTGATGAGGCCAATACCCAGTGCCTCAGCGGAATCCAGGGTTCTGCCGGTGAGCATCAGTTCGAGAGCCCGGCTTTCGCCGATCAGTCGCGTCAGGGTCTGGGTGCCGCCATAGCAGGGCATGACCCCGAGGAGTATCTCGGGCAGCCCGAACAGTGCGCTCGGGGTGGCAATTCGGAAGGTACAGGCGGCTGCCAGCTCGGTTCCGCCGCCCAGCGCCGCGCCGTGGACAGCGGCAATGGAAATGCAGCGGTGTTCGCGAAGGCGCTTGAAGAGATTGTGCATGCGCTCAATACGCTGTTGATACCCTTCGTAGCCGAGGGCGAGCATCTCCTTGAGGTCAGTTCCGGCACAGAAGCCCTTGCCTTCGCCGGTGATGATAATGGCCCGGGTGTTGTCCCCGTCGATAGTGTCAAGGTGTCGCTCCAGGCCGCTGACAATGTCATCGTTCATGGCGTTGCGCACCTCGGGCCTGTTGAGGGTGAGGATGGCGCATTGGTTCTGGTCTTGGCGTGTTACAGCGGTCATGGCGTAGGCGATTGTCTGTTGTTGTGTATTTGCTCTCTGACCAGGTTGACCTGGCCTCCCGGGGCGTAGATGATATGCCCGCAATTCGTACGGGCCTGTCTGGTTCAGCGGCCCTCGGTGTGTTACTAGTGACCTCCCTGTTGCTTCTTGTCGTTTTAACGAGGAAGGCGATTGATCCCGGCGCAGGTTTCCCCTGCCAGTGCCGTGGCAACGCCCCAGCCGGACAAATTATGGGGAAGGTGGACAGGCCTGACAACCGTTGTTCCCGGGATTTGGCAACTGCGCAGCCATTTCTTTGGGAGTTGGGGCGCTTCGCCTGTCAGGCGTTTTCGTATCCCGGTCCCGCGGGGACCCATAATACCTAGAAAGGTGAGCATTGATGAATGACGTGGTGAACAAACTGTTTTCGGTGGCCGGGAAGACCGCCGTGGTAACCGGTGGTACCGGCGGCATCGGTCTGATGATTGCCCGGGGCCTGGTGCAGGCGGGCGTTAAGACGTATATCGTTGGCCGAAATCAGGCGCGGGGGGAAGAAGTGGCTGCCGAGCTTGGCCAGTACGGCGAGTGTCACTTCATCAGTGGTGATCTGGGCAGCTATGAAGGAATCATCGCCATCACCGATGCCATCAAGGCGCGGGAGAACCGCCTGGATATCCTAGTCAATAATGCCGGATTGCTGACCCTCGAAAGCCTCGATGATGTCACTTTGGAAGGGTGGGATGGCCCCGCCAATATCAATATGCGCGCGCCTTTTTTCATGATCCAGAAGTTGCTGCCCTTGCTGCGCGCGTCAGGGACAGACGAAGATCCCGCACGTGTAATCAATGTCGGCTCGGCATCTGCCATCGAGAACGCCAATATTGAGCATTTCTCCTATGCCGCCTCCAAGGCGGGGGTGCATCATTTGAGTCGTTCCCTGGCCAAGTACCTCGCCAAGGACAACATCAATGTCAACGTTATTTCACCGGGGGTGTTTCCCACCGATATCGGTTATGAGCCCCCTGAGGATGTTGCCCGCGCCATCATGGCGGCCATACCCAGGGGACGCCTAGGTATGGAGGAAGATATTGTCGGCGCGGTCCTCTACCTGTGTTCCCGTGCCGGCGCCTTCATTACCGCGGCAACCTTGCCGGTGGACGGAGGCAAGGTATTCGGCTGATCTGGATCATCGCCGGTATCGACCTGGTCTGCTATAAATGCACAAAAAGGCCGTGAAGTGTATAATTGACGGTTGGCGCGCCGGGTAATATGAGCCCGGCCATTAGCAGTACCGAATCTCTGTGCACTTCTAAAGCGATTGTGCGCGACCTACTATCAAATCAAGGGGAAACCTAGACTCATGCGTTTTCTAGCATTCAAAAAAGATGGCAAAGAAGGGTTGGCGGTAGCCAGCCAGGACGGTGGCTTTACGGGGCTTTGCGAGGGCGACGCCGGTTATCCCGGTAGTCTCGATAGCCTGATCTCCCAAGGCAAGTCGCTCGATAGCGCCGGAGCCGCGCTTGCCAAGGGGCAGGTGGTCAATATCGATGAGGTGGAATGCCTGCCCCCCCTTCAACACCCTACGAAAATCTTTTGTCTGGGTTTGAATTACAAGGATCACGCCAAGGAGGCAGGTCTTGATCTGCCGGACTATCCGACCATTTTCACCCGCTTTAGCACCAGCCTGATTGGCCACAAGGCCAATATCGTGCGCCCCAAAATCTCCCATCAACTGGATTATGAGGGTGAGCTCGTGGCGGTTCTGGGCAAAGGTGGCCGCCACATTTCGGTCGAAGATGCCCTCGAACATGTTGCGGGCTATTCCGTGTTCAATGATGGTTCGATCCGCGACTACCAGATTCGTACCAGCCAGTGGACCGTGGGCAAGACCTTCGATGGCACCGGCTCTTTCGGCCCTTGTCTTGTTACCCCCGATGAACTCCCGCCCGGTGCCAGCGGTCTCAGCATCGAAACCCGCCTGAACGGCCAGGTCGTGCAGAAATCCAATACGGATCAGCTGATTTTTGATGTTGCCAACGTTATCGCCCTGATGAGTCAGGCGATCACGCTGGAAGCGGGCGACGTATTCGTGATGGGAACGCCCTCCGGCGTCGGCCATTTCCACAAGCCGCCGTTGTACATGAAGCCCGGCGATACCTGTGAAGTGGAAATCGAAGGACTTGGCTTGCTGGTCAACGGAATCGAAGACGAGGCGTAATTTCTGCACCCTGCGGGGCAATATAATCAGAAACCGTGAGGAACTTAGTATGACCCAAGGTAATGCGCAGCAAGAAATCCGCCGGGACGGTGTGCTCGGTATCCACTCTCTGGACCATTTCATTATGGATGTTCCGGATCTGGCGGAGGCGAAGAGCTACTTCCAGTTATTTGGTCTCGATGTTCGCGATGAGGCCGGTGCACTTGGCTTGTACTGTTTTGGCGATGACCACCGTTGGGCGGTAATTCGCCAGGGCACGCCGAAAAGGCTCGCCGGACTGGTATTCGGCTGCTTTGCTGACGATTTGCCCCGCTTCAAGGATCACCTTGAGTCCATGGGGCTTGCCATTGAGGGTGATGACCAAAGCGTCCGTTTCAAGGACCCGGTCGGTTTCCCACTTGAAATTCGTATTGCTCCGCGTACAGCCAATAACGACCTGGCGCCCTTGCTCCCCGAAGGGGGTTCCAGCGAAAAGCGCGCTGCGCCCCTGCGCAGCGAGGCCAAGCCGGTGCATCCGGCGCGGTTGTCGCACCTGGCCATGTTCACGGGTGATCTGGATGCCAGCCTCGACTTCTATCAAAAGGCTCTCGGCCTGCGACTTTCAGACCGCTCCCTCGATATCGTCGCCTTCCTGCACGCACCGCACGGCAGCGATCACCACACCGTTGCCCTGCTTGGCGGTACGGGGCCCGGCTTGCACCACTCCAGCTGGGAAATGCGCTCTCTTAACGAGGTGGGGTCCGGTGCCATGCACATGGCCCAGAACGGTTTCGACTACAGTTGGGGAATGGGCAGGCACGTGCTGGGCTCCAATTATTTCCACTATGTCCGCGATCCCTGGGGGAGCTGGACGGAGTACTCCGCCGGTATGGACTACATTCCCGCCAGCATGGACTGGCAGGGGCAGGATCATCACCCGGAAGACTCGTTTTATCTCTGGGGACCGGACGTTCCCGCGGGCTTTACCGACAATCTCGAACAAGGCTGATACAGCGAACTCGGGTTCTATCGGTGCTGGAAAGGGAGCCTTCGGGCTCTCTTTTCGTTTTGGGCAGGAAAGCCCCTGGCGCTGTCAAACCACATTGATTTGTGAAATAGCGACAGAGAATTAAATGCCTCGCGTGTGAGGGCGCTTGCCGGTCCTCATTTCGGCTATGATGGCCATTGGTACCCGATCTAATCCCCATGCTTCGAATAACCATACTTTCCATTTCGCTGCTGACGGTGTTTGCCAGCGCCGCGATTGCCCCGGCACTCTCGGAGATAGCCGCGGCCT
>PABE01000105.1 GCA_002702725.1 Porticoccaceae bacterium | reverse complement strand
CGGAAATCCTGGTGGCCGACGGCGAAGTAGTGAACACCGGAGACCCGTTGATTATTCTCGACGCCACCCAGCCCCGCGCTGAGCTCGGGGTGTTGCGGGGCCAGTACTATACTGCCCGGGCGCTCGAGAGCCGATTGCTGTCCGAGCGCGACGATCTGGAGACTGTCGCCTTCCCTGCGGATCTTGATGTCCAGGATCCGCGCGCAGTCGAGGCCAAGCTTAATGAAGTGCAGATTTTCGATGCCCGACGCGCCTCCCGTCTTGGTGAGATAGAAGTTCTCGAGCAACGCATTGAGCAGCTCCAGTCCCAGATTCAGGGCCTTGAGGCATTGATTGCCAGCAAGAAGGAATTGAATGCCTCTTACAGCGAGGAGATCGAGGATCTCAAAGCGCTGCTGGCGGAGGGCTTCGTCGACAAGATTCGCCTGCGTGAAATGGAGCGCAGTCTCTCCCGCAACCAGGGTGAGATCGCTGACCACCGATCTTCTATTGCCCAGGCGAAAATGAAAATCGGTGAAACCCGCCTTGAAATCCTTCAGATGAACAAGAAATTCAAGACCGAGGTGGTCGATCAATTGGCGGAAACCCAGGGCAAGGTATTCGATCTCACGGAGCGCATCACCGCCATTGAAGACAAGGTGGAACGCACTGTTGTACGTGCTCCCGTGGAAGGTATCGTGCTGGGACTTAGTACCCATACGATTGGGGGCGTCGTCCAGTCAGGCAAACCGCTGCTCGATATCGTGCCCGAGAATCAGGAGCTTGTGGTGGATGCCCGCGTTTCACCGGTGGACATTGATCGCATCGAAGTCGGTACCGAAGCCAAGATCCGTTTCAGTGCCTTCAAGAATGCCACCACGCCCCAGGTGATGGGCCAAGTTGTGAAGATATCCGCGGACCGCCTGGTGGATGAGAAATCGGGCGAGCCCTATTACCAGGCCAAGGTTCAAGTCTCTGATGAGGGGTTAGAGCTCCTCGAAGGGCTCACCTTGTTACCCGGAATGCCGGCCGAGGTGTTGATTAAGACCGGCGAAAGGACGCTGTTTCAGTACCTCGTCCAACCCGCACGCAATGCCTTTGCCCGCTCACTGATCGAGGAATGATCCATGGCAATTGCACGATTCTCGGACAAGCTGTCGAGGGGACGCCTGCGGCTTGCAATCCTCCCACTCGCCTGGGCGCTGTCCCTTGGGGCATTCGGCCAGTCTGATCTGGTGGAACTCTACTTCGAGGCACTGGGCTCGGATCCTCGCCTGCTGGCAGCCGACGCTGAGGCCGATATCTATCAGGCCCGTGAAAAGTATCAGCGGGGTGCGCTGCTGCCCCAGGTCAGTGGATCTGCCCAGGGCACCCGCACCGGCAGGGAAAGTCCGGGCACAGGGGGGACGAATGTCCGCGACTACTACGATGGGGAAAAGTACAGCTTAAGCCTCACCCAGTCCCTCTACAACAAGCCCCAGTGGGAGGGCTATCGGGCCGCCCGCAACGAGGCGGATCAGTACGCCGCCCGCTTTGAAGACACTGAGAACCTGATTACCGTCGATCTGGTTGAACGCTATACCAAAGTGCTCGCTGCCGAGGATAACCTGCGTTTTGTGCGGGCGGAGCGGGAAGCGGCGGAGAAGCAATACAGCCAGATCAAAGCCCGCTATGAACGGAAATTGGCGATGGTCACCGATTTGCTGGAAGTGGAAGCACGGGTTGACCGTTTGCGCACCGAAGAGCTCAACGCCCGCAATCAGGTAGCTCTGGCACGGGAAGCCATGTCCGAGATGCTCGGCAGGGCTGTGGACGAACCCTTGGCACCTTTGCGGGATGAGATTTTCGTTACATGGGATCTGAGCTCTCCGGATACCTGGATAAGGCGAGGCCTAAGGGATAACAGCGCACTTCAGGCTGCGCAGCTTGCTGTGAAAGCGGCAGAAGCCGGCGTGCGCCAAGCCAATGGAGGACGTCATCCCACGGTTAACCTGCAGTTGTTGGCACAGAAGAGCGACATCGGGTTCGAAAATGCCCAGGTCCCTACCAGTGAGGTCTATGTAGCGGCGGTGAACCTCAATGTCCCGCTGTTCAGTGGTGGTCAGGTCAGTGCCCAGGTGGCTGAGGCTCGTGCACGGTTGCGGCTGGCAACTCAGGAAAGAGAAGAAGTGGAGCGTGATCTGCGCAAGCAGATTCGCGAGGCCTACCTCAACGCCCACAGTGCCATGCAGCGGGTCGAAGCGACCCGTAAAGCGGTGGCATCGGCGCAAAAATCCTATGAAGCGCGCCAGAAAGGTTATAAGTACGGTACCGTGACCGTGGTGGACGTGCTCGACGCTGCCGAGAACCTCTATGCCGCCGAGCGGGATTACCGCCAGGCCTATTACGACTTGATGGTTGAGGGTATGAACCTTTATCGCACTGCTGGCAGCGACGCGCCCGCCAAGGTGGCTGAGGTAAACCAGTGGCTTGAGACCGATGGCGCCTGAGGGCACCCTCTAGTCTGGTACTGGGTAGCCGGACGCTTTCTCTGCGTTGAGTTGTGTCGAATTTAATTTCATCAGTGATGCCCAAGGACTATTCGGGATAGAAGAATAATGCCGCCAGTTACTGTTAGTTTACTGTCATGTCGAGTTGCCTGTTGCGTGCCGGGCAGGTAACCGAAAAGTGCGAGGCTTCCTTCTTTACCTCCCCCGGCGAGCAAAACGACTCATTCTAATTCTGACCGACTTTTTCATTGTCCAGCTTTGTTTGCTGTTGTCTTTCTATCTCCGCCTGGAAATCGCCCCAGCGACGATTGTTGAGGCGTATTTACCCGTCTTTGCCGTTACCCCCCTTGTCGTACTGCTGGTTTTTGCCAGTTCGGAGTTGTACAGCACTGTCACGCGTCACTCGGGACCTGAGGTGATCATCGTTTTTGCCAGAGGTGTTTCCATTTCCTCGTTGCTGATCTTGCTGGTTTTCTTCCTGATTCCCATTCAACCACAATTGCCTCGAAGCGTTTTGCTGATGTTCTGGGCCTTTTGCATACTGGCGCTCACAGCATCGCGATTACTGGCAAGCCGCTGGCTTCATGGTGGCACACTGTCGGAGTTATTCCTGGATTTGGCGGGTTGGCGGCGCCGGCGCGCGCGCTGGCATACAGGCGTCATTATTTACGGAGCTGGACAGGCCGGACTTCAACTGGTGAGTGCTCTGAGTCAAAGTCGGCGTTTCCATCCGGTTGCCTTCGTAGACGATGATCCTCGGCTTCAGGAGCACCGGGTTGCTGGTCTAAAAGTTTATCGGCCAAGTGCTATTGAAGATTTGATCCGTACCAATAACGTTACTGATGTGTTGCTTGCACTGCCTTCTGCATCACGGGTTCGAAGGCAGGAGATAATCAAATTCCTCGAGCCGCTGGATGTCCACGTTCGCTCTATACCGGGACTGGAGGAGCTGGCCCAGGGACTGGTCAGTGTCGAAGACATTCGGGAGGTGGATATCGCCGATGTTCTCGGCCGGGAGGAAGTGCCTGCCAACCGAAAGTTACTTAAAGCCACCATTCGCGGCAGACGTATTGCCGTTACAGGTTGCGGTGGCTCTATCGGGTCAGAGCTCAGTCGACAGATACTGATCGAGCAGCCCGAGCTGCTGGTGCTCATCGATCACTCTGAGCTTAACGTATACCAGATTTTCGGTGAGCTTCAGGACAAGCGCGACGGTCTCGGTGGTGCCACCACAGTGATACCAAAGCTGCTAAGTGTCCTGGATATCGGATCACTCGAGCGGGCGTTGCGCGATTATGGTATTGACACCGTTTTCCATGCCGCGGCCTATAAGCATGTTCCACTAGTCGAGAGCAATCGCTACCAGGGTTACCGCAATAATGTGTTAGGTACTCTGTATGCGGCGACGGCGGCGATCTGTGCCGGTGTTGAACGATTCGTCCTGGTGTCGACGGACAAGGCTGTACGTCCAACCAACATCATGGGTGCCACCAAACGGCTTTCTGAACTTGCCTTACAGGCGCTGAGCGCTGAGCGGCTCGTCGATTTTAGCGGATGTCCCGGTTTGTCGGGAATTAAGCCCGTCGAAAATTCCACACATTTCACCATGGTCCGCTTCGGCAATGTACTGGATTCTTCCGGTTCGGTAATACCGAGGTTCCGCGCTCAAATCCGTGCAGGGGGGCCCCTTACAGTCACTCATCCCGAGGTGACACGTTATTTCATGACGATCCCGGAGGCGGCGCAGCTGGTTTTGCAGGCCAATGCCCTGAGCGAGGGCGGTGATGTCTTCATTCTCGACATGGGTGAGCCGGTCAAAATCGATGATCTGGCAAGGCGGCTGGTGCATCTCTCAGGGCTGACCTTGCGCACCGAGGAAAACCCGGACGGTGATATTGCTATTGTCTACACGGGTATTCGTCCGGGGGAGAAACTCTACGAGGAGTTGCTGATCGATGACCAGGCCCGTGCCACTGAGCACCCCAAGATCTGGCGTGCCAATGAGCGGGTTATCCCCTGGCGCGAGCTGGTGCCGATTCTGGTAAACCTTGATCAGGCCTTCAAGGAGAACGAGGTCGATACTGTCGCGGAGATCCTTTCCAGGGTCGAAATCGGTTACCAGCCGGCGGCCGAGCAAGCGGAATGACCGATGTCCAGTGAACGTGTCCGAAACTGGCGACGCCGATACAGGGATCACTATCTATGGTGGTTACTGCCGATTTTCTTCGTCGCCAGCTTCGTCGTGGATAATCGGACCGGGGTCGTCAATGTCTTCCGCATAGTCGTGCTGTTGGGCACGGTGTTGGCGCTGGAAATGTCGGATTTGAAGCGACTGTGGCGTTTGCCGCCGACCCGATGGTTTCTGTTGCTGATGGCGTGGTTGTCCGTGACCCTTTGCTGGGACGGGATTGGCGCAGAAGACTGGAAGTTGCTTCAGGGCGGCCTGCAGGTGGTTGTCCTCCTCCTGCTGGTACTAATGCTCTCAGAGCAGCCGCAGGATCGCCAGCGGGTCCTTCTGTGGTGGTTTCTGATCTCGGGTCTTCTGGGCCTTGCCCTGATTTTGTTGGACTGGTCGGGGACCCCGGCGGATTTTGCCCGGCGTTTCCCGGAGCTCGAGCGCAGTTATTATTACACCCGGGGCGTATTCACCATCAGCATCTTCACTGGCTGGATGGCCGCCGTGCTCGGGATCCTCGGCCTTCAGATGGCCCTTCGAGTGTCAGCGTGGAAGGCGGTGCCGCTCTATCTGTTGACCTCTATTGCATCGATGGTCGTTTTTCTGACCCAGGCGCGCTCAGCCTGGCTTGCCCTTGGGCTTGGCCTGTGTATGGCCATGTTGGGCTGGGCGGTAACAACTGGGTATAGTCGGCGATCCACCACAACGCGGTTTGCCGTTGCCGCGATCGTGGTCGTGACCCCAGTGTTGATCGTATTCTATGCCCTTGGCGATATTAGCGGGATTCTTGCCGATGGCCTGGGCAGAGGTGACTCCTACCGTGTAGCCATCTGGCGCAATGGTATGGAACAGTTGCTCTCTTCCCCCATTAACGGCTTGGTCGGTTTCGGATTGTCCGCCAGCACAGCGAATAGTGCAGGGGGGGTTGTCCAATCCCATTATCACAGTCTTTACCTAAATACGTTTTATTACGGGGGCGCGGTGGCCCTCGTCTTATACCTGCTCTCTCTTTACGCCTCGCTGCGCAACATCCTTGCCGGTGGTCAGCAATGGCTCTGGTTGCCGGTACTGGTGCCCATGCAGCTTGCCTTTCTGGTTGATGGCGAACATTTCTTTGTTGTGCCATCCGCCATGATGCTTGCTTACCTGCTGCCGCTGTTCTGGGCCATGACGGGGTTTTCGCCCCTTTACAGTGATCCCCACCCTGCGCATCTCACCGTTGCCGAAAATGGACCTGAGGTCAATAAACAGGGATAATAACCCGCTTTTTCACCGCTTCTGCCCATGGTCTGGAGCGCAACGATTTGCCGATTGACCGATAGCCGAATGACCCAGCCCCGACATATACAACTGATGGATACCACACTTCGCGACGGCGAACAGACCCAGGGGGTCTCGTTTACCGCCGAGGAAAAGGCCGCCATTGCCAAAGCGCTGCTCAAGTCCCTCAATGTCGATCGAATAGAAGTGGCCTCCGCCTGTGTTTCCGAAGGCGAGAAGCAGTCAGTGAAAGCCATCAACGATTGGGCGCGCTCGGAAGGCCTGGACGAGCGCATTGAAGTACTTGGTTTTGTCGATTACCAGCGCAGCGTCAACTGGATAAAGGACACCGGCGGCAAGGTCATTAATCTTTTGACCAAAGGCAGCGAGAAGCACTGTCGTGAGCAGCTTGGCAATACCCTTGAAGGCCACGCCGAAGATATTTGCAGAACTGTTGACTACGCCCTTTCCCAGGGGCTCAGGGTCAATGTCTACCTTGAAGACTGGTCGAATGGCTACAAGGACAGCCGTAACTACGTTTTCGGTCTGATGGACCGGATATGTGATACCGGCATCAGCCATTTCATGTTGCCCGATACGTTGGGTGTCATGGCGCCTGACGAGGTTTACGAAAGCCTCAGGGATATGACGGCTCGCTATCCGGGCCTCGCGTTCGATTTCCATCCCCACAACGACTACGGTCTGGCAGTGGCCAATGTCATGGCGGCGGTGCGAGCGGGTATCGACTCCGTGCATTGCACCGTCAACTGTCTGGGTGAGCGGGCGGGCAATGTCTCGCTCGCCGAAGTGGCGGTGGTGTTGCGTGACAAGATGCACATGGAGCTGTCCATCGACGAGACCAATATCGTCCGGGTCAGCAAGCTGGTGGAAAATTTCTCCGGTAAGTGGATCTCGGATAATGCGCCCATTGTCGGTGCCGATGTGTTCACCCAGACGGCGGGTATTCACGCGGACGGGGATCAGAAGGGCGGCCTGTATGTCAGTAAACTCACCCCGGAGCGGTTCGCCCGGACCCGCAGCTATGCCCTGGGTAAAATGAGCGGCAAGGCGTCACTGGCCAAAAACCTCGAAGCGTTGGGCATTACACTCTCAGCCGAAAATCAGGCCAAGGTGCTGGCCCGCATCGTGAAAATGGGCGATTCCAAACATCAGATCACCATGGATGATCTGCCGTTTATTATTGCCGACGTGATGGAGAGCAAGGATTTCAAGCACGTTCGCCTGCTTGATTGCGAGATTACCAGCAAACTGAACGAGGCCTCCCGGGTTAATATCAGCATGGAGCTGCAAGGGCAGATATATAAGGCCAGCGGCGAGGGCAACGGCGGCTTTGACGCCTTCATCAACGCGGTCAAATCAGTGCTGGACGAACGGGGAATCACACTGCCGGACCTGATCGATTACGAAGTGAAAATACCCAAGGGCGGCAACACCAATGCCCTGACCGAATGTATCGTCACCTGGCGGGGTGTCAATCAGCGCAAGGTAAAGACCCGGGGCGTACATGCCAACCAGGTGTTTGCCGCGGTGCTGGCCACCTTGCGTATCATCAACTTGCAGCTGCACGATATGACCATGTAAAAAGGGGCCGACCGGCCCCTTTTTAGTTCTGGCAGACAGGCGGAGCGCTGGCGCCGCCTTTACAGATTACAGGCTCCGCAACTTTTCAACCACCTTGTCGCCGAAGGCTTCGGTGGAGATAAGTTCGGCGCTGCCGCCCCGGGACAGGTCGGGGGTGGAATAACCGTCGGCAAAAACGCCCTGCATGGCGGCCCAGACATTTTTCGCTTCCTGCTCCATGCCGAAGCTCATCTCCAGCATCATGGCCACTGAACCGATCATCGAGTAAGGGTTGGCAATGCCTTTTCCGGCAATGTCCGGCGCCGAGCCATGGGACGGTTCGTAGTAGGCTTTTTCCGGTCCCAGGCAGGCCGATGGCATCAGTCCCAGGGAGCCGAGAATACCGCCGCCCTGATCGCTCAGGATGTCGCCGAACATGTTTTCCATGACCATGACATCGAACTGGGTCGGGTTCAGGCAGAGGTGTGTGGCTGCGGCGTCCACCAGCATATGGACCACTTTCACGTCCGGGTATTGGGGAGCGATCTCGCCCAGCACCTCGTTCCACAGCACACTGGACTTCAGTACGTTGCTCTTGTGGATGTTATGGAGCACTTTCTTGCGTCGCTGGGCAAGCTTGAAGCCTTCATGGAGAATGCGCGCGATTTGACCTTCATCGTATTCCAGGACTTCCTTAACGTAGCGCAGCCCCTGATCGTTAACGCCGGTTTCCTTGTGGCCAAAATAGAGCCCGCCGACCAGCTCCCGAACCATGATCATGTCGATGCCGTCACCGACAATTTCGGGCTTAAGGGGTGAAAAGTGGGCGATCGCCTTGGGCAGGGATACGGGCCGAAAATTGGCGAAGGTGTTGTAGCGGGCGCGCAGGGGCAGCAGGGCGCCGCGCTCGGGCTGCATATCGACGGGGATTTTCTGGGATTCCTCGTGGCTGAGGCCAATGGGGCCTTTAATAATCGCGTCGGCTGCATCGCAGATGGCCTTTGTTTCCTCGGGGAATGGATGGCCGCAATCGAAATACGCCTGGCCGCCGAAAGGGGCTTCCAGCAGTTCAAAGCGCACGTCATTGCGCTCTTCCACCAGTTTGAAGACCTTGATGGCCTCGCGCATGATTTCGGGACCGATGCCGTCACCGGCGAGAATGGCAATCTTGTAGGTTTTCATGGGGTTGGGAATCCTGTGGTTGACGCGTCGAAGGCGGCGATTTTACTGGGCCGTGGCGGTGGGGGCAACTAGGCGCAGCCACCTTGCCCATCCCCGTGGAATGTTCGTGGTCCAGGGCGCGGTTTACAGCGATGGACGTAGCCGATACATTGACACAGAACGCATTTTAAGCGGCGGTGCGGACATCCAATAACAACCCGGTCGGTCCATGTTGATGAAGACGATTACCCTTGATCTTTATACTGAAATCACCTGTCCCTGGTGCCTGATTGGGGTTCATCGCCTGAACAGGGTTATTGAGAACCTGGATTCCGCTGTTGCCATCGATATCCGCCACCATCCGGTGATCCTGATGCCCGATACGCCACCGGAAGGTCTCAACATTGTCGACCTCATTCGTCAACGTTATGGCATTACCGACCCGCAGGCCGGGTGGGCGAGAGCCCATGCGGAAGCCAGGGCCTCGGGGCTGGACCTCGACCTTGGTCGGCAACCTCATGCCTATCCCACCCTCGCTGCCCATACCCTGGTGCGGCTGGCTGGTGCCCTGGGGACACAGCACGCCCTTGCCACCGAATTTATGGAGGCCTACTTTCTGGACGCCGCCAATATCGGCGACCCCGACACGCTGGCGGAGATTGCCGTCGACCATGGGTTTGGGCTTGAAGAGTCTTGCAGACTGGCTTGCGACCCCGGGGAGATGGAAGTAACCCGTCAGGCAGTGAATGAGAGTATGGCGTCCGGAATCCACTCTGTTCCCCATTATGTGATCAACCGGGACATCGCTCTGACCGGCTGTGTCAGTGAAAAAGCCCTGGCCGAAGCGCTGTCCGGGGCCGGCAATGAACAGGCCGTTATATAGCGGAAAACCGTTACAACATCGGGGAAGCTATAGTGGGGGTTGCTATGGGCCTGGTGACAGGGAAACCCCGTAAACCGGAGAAGGTTATGCAGGGCGTGACTGATCAACAACAGCAGGCGGTGCCGGCTCATGTCCCTTCGCATAGGGTCTTTGCCTTCGACCATATGAACGACGCCCGGCTGACGCCCGATACCCATGAGGGCATTATGGCGCTGGCCGCTTCCGCACCGCCGATTTTTTATGCACCGCAATACTGCGGACACTGGGTCGTTACCGGCTATCAGGAATGCGTGGACCTGTCGCGGGACAGCGAGCACCTGTCTACCCGTCGCTACAACCTTTTCGGCGCCGATGAGCCGTTGGTGGTATTTCCCATGATGCTCGATCCTCCGGAGCACACCCGATTTCGAGCGCCGGTGATGCAGGCATTTTCTCCCAGGGCGACCCAAAGTCTGGAGGAACATGTTCAACGGGAAGCACAGCTACTGGTGAATGGCATCAAGTCGCAGGGACGTTGCGATTTCGTTCACGACGTCGCCGAAATGTATTCCATGAAGTTGTTTATGCGCATGACGGGAATGCCCCTGAATCTTTTCGACGACTTCCGCCACTGGGTGATACGGTTTTTTCGCACCGCCGACGATAGCGAGCGCCATAACATCTATAACGCTGTCTGGCAGGCGATGACGGATATCATAGAGGACAGGCAGCAACAGCGAAAAGACGATGTCATCAGTCGATTGATCGATGCCAGTATCGAAGGGCGTCAGCCGAAGAAAGAGGAGTTGCAGCGCTACTGCATGCAGCTCTTTTTCGGCGGTCTCGATACCCTCGTGCATGCCCTTTCTCACAGTTTTCGACGCTTGGCTGTGGAGCCTGAAGTCCAGCGGCAGTTGGCTGAAGACGCGTCGCTGACCGGCCGGGCAGTGGACGAATTGCTGAGGCTCTACGGTATTACCACGCCGTTGCGCATCGTCGTTAAGGATTTTAACTATCAGGGCATCCCCTTCAGGGAGGGTGACATGGTAATGCTGCACACCCCGGCGGCCAATCGGGACGCCAGGGTCTACAGTGAGCCGGGCCGCTTTCGCTGGGACAGAACATTGCCGCATTTGACATTCAATAGCGGTCCCCATACCTGTCCCGGGGCGCACCTTTCTAGACTGGAGATCAAGACCATGATCACGGCCTGGCTGGAACATATTCCAGAGTTTGAACTGGCCGTTGACGAAATGCCCCAAATGCATGCGGGACTGGTCTATGCCATGGACAGCCTGCCATTGCGGTGGTGACGTCAGTCATTTTTTATCCTCGGCCGGCTACCCGGTCGGTTTATCCGGCGCCATGCCGGCAATGGTCGAAATAACCAGAGGAAATGGATATGCAATCGTTTGTTCAGACAATCTCCCTGGCACTCTTCTGTTTGGTCCTCGCTGCCTGTCAGAGCGCCTATTACGGCGCCTGGGAGAAAGTTGGTGTCCATAAACGCGATATTCTCGTGGACCGGGTTGAGGATGCGCGGGAAGCTCAGGAAGATGGGCAAAAGCAGTTCAAATCTGCCCTCGCCGAATTCAAGTCTGTGACCGCCTTCGATGGAGGGGATCTGGAGAAACGCTATGAGGCGCTGGAATCCGAGTATGAGGCCAGCGAGCGGGCGGCAACGGAAATACGGGACCGTATCGACGCCGTCGACAATGTCGCCAAAGCCCTGTTCAAGGAGTGGCGGGCCGAGCTCAAGGAATACACCAACCCCCGGCTTAAAGCCGATAGTGAACGGCAGTTAAAGGCGACGGAATCCCGTTACCGGGAGTTGCTCGCCGCCATGAAAAACGCCGAGCGCTCCATCGACCCGGTGCTGGGCGCCCTCAAGGACCATGTGCTTTACCTGAAGCACAACCTCAACGCCCGGGCCATTGCCTCATTGCAGGGAGAAGTGCGCACCATTGACCGGGATGTCGACAAACTGATCGCCGACATGCAGCGTGCGATTCAGGAAGCGGACCGGTTTCTTGCCCAGCTTGGCCAGTAATTTGATTGCCGAAAAAATGGGCCGTGACCTGGTGCCGCAGTTACTGACCGGTGGTCTTTCAAATATTGCGGAACATTGATCTGGTACCAGAGGCCGGACTCGAACCGGCACGGGTTTTACCCCGGGGGATTTTGAATCCCCTGCGTCTACCAATTTCGCCACTCTGGCACGGG
>PABE01000104.1 GCA_002702725.1 Porticoccaceae bacterium | reverse complement strand
TCCAGCAGCCGGCCTTTCAGCGGGACGGCAAGTTCGATCCGGATATGTATCGCTATGCGCTCGGTCGTCTCGGTTTTACCCCCAAGACGTATCGGCAGCGCGTGGAGGAAGAGTTATTGGCAGGGCAGTTCACGGGCGGTGTATTGGCGAGCGGATTTGTTACCGGTCCCGAGTTTGAACGCCTGGTGGCGCTGACGCTTCAGGAACGGGATCTCCATTACCTGAGACTGGCTCGCAGCACGTTTGCCGATGCGGTGGAGATCAACGACGGGGAGGTAGAGACGTACTACCAACAGCAGAACGATCAGTTTCAGGTGCCTGAGCAGATCAGAGTGGCGTTTATCGAAGTAACCCCGGAGGGGCTCGGAGAGTCCATTGCGGTAGATGAAGAAGCAATACGACAGCGCTATGAGGAAGAATCGGCGACCTATCAGAGTCAGACGCAATGGGAAGTAGCGCATATCCAGATCGATGACCAGTCGGAAGTGGAGGCCAAAAAAACCATCGCGACGATTCAGGCCAGACTGGCTGATGGCGATACCTTTGAAAGTCTGGCTCGGGAGTTCAGCACCGATGCGGGCAGTGCGCAGCAGGGAGGCATTTTAGGTGTCGTCTCTCCGGGGGCGCTTCCGGAAGCAATGGAAGACGTGATCGAAACGCTGGCAGTGGGTGAGGTGTCCGAACCCGTGTCAACGGAAAGCGGTCTGCATCTGATCAAGGTGCTTGACAAGACTGTCTCCAACCCGCCCGACTTCGAGGCAGAAAGGGAACGCATAGCGGCGGACCTGAAGCGGGAGAAGGCAATGGACGCACTGCCCAGGGTGGTGGAAACCCTTAAAGAGAAGGCCTTCAATGTTGATTCGCTCGCCTCGGTTGCAGAGGACATGGCTCTCCCGTTGCAGACTTCCGAACCTTTCGGTCGTGAGGGCGGAGCCGGTATCCTGGCCAACCCGGCTGTTGTCGAGGCGGCATTCAGTAACGAGGTGCTGGAGCATGAATACGCCAGTGAAGTCCTCGAGTTGGGGGAACAACATTTCCTGGTACTCAAGCTCCTCGAGCGTATTCCCGCGCATAAGCAACCTCTGGAGGCTGTCAGAGATGCGATCGTGTCGAGGCTCAGAAGCCGTAAATCACAGGAGCAGATCAGTGAACAGGCTTCGGCCTTGGTGAAGCAAGTGCGTTCCGGCGCGTCCATTGAGTCCGTGGCCGTGGAAAGTGGCTATCCGTGGCAGGTGGTGACCAACGTCACCCGGTTCCAGTCCAATCTGGATCCGGCCCTGGCCGAGGCGGCGTTTAGCCATTCATCCGCAATCAAGCTTCCCGTGGCCGGACTGATTGAGCTGTCCGACGGTGACTACGCCGTGTACACGGTGGACCGGATTCACACGGGCGACCCCTCGAAGTTGACTGACCAGGAGTTAGAGGGGCTGCGCAAGTCGCTTGGTCAGCTGATCGCCTCCCGTGAATGGCAGTCCTACGAAGCCGCGTTACTGGCGGGTGCCGATATCGAGCGATGATTTTACCGGATGGGGAATAAGATCAGATTTTGCCCGGGTTGAATCAAGCGCTGCTGCTTCAGTTCGTTCCAGGCGACAATGTCGGTGACGCTCACCTTGAATCGCTGGGCAATGTCGTAAAGCGAGTCGCCCGGCGCCACGGTGTAGAAAATCCGGCCCTTCTGGTCGGTTTGGCCTGCCACTATCAACTGCTGGCGGGGGCGGATCAAGGCGCCTTTGGCGAGGCCGTTTAGCTGCCGTAGCTGATCGACGCTGATGCCATGGCGCTGGGCGATTTGCCACAGACTATCGCCCTGCTGGACGGTGTAGGTAGCGGCGTTATCGGCTGCATCAGTGGAAACCGCACGGGTGTAGGGTCTTGGTATTCGGATAGTCTGGCCTATTTGTAGCAGGGAGGTTTCCAGTCCATTGAGCTCGACGAGTTCCTGCAAATTCATTTGATGTCTGGCCGCGATGGTGCTCAGGGTATCACCCTGCTTTACAACATAGTTCTCTGTTGGCCGCCAGGGAGCGAGGGGCGTTTCGGCCAGCTTGTCCAGAAATTCGTTGGCCTGTTCTGTCGGGATAAGCAGGCGGCCTGGCCCGTCGGGAGGTGTTGTCCATCGCGTGAATCCGGGGTTGAGTTGATAGAGTTGTTCAGCTGAGATGTCGCTGAGTTCTGCAACGCGTGTGAGATCGATGGGTCGATCGACTTTAACGATATCAAAGCCGGGTTTGGAGGGCAGCGGTTCCCGGTCAATGTCGTAGTCTTCGGGACTGCTGAGCACCTTGGAGAGGGCGATCAGCTTGGGTACATAATTGCGGGCCTGTTTATTCAGGGGTAACGACCAGAAGTCTGTCGGCTTCCCGGCCTCCCTGTTTTGCTCGATGGCCCGGGCGACTGCACCTGGGCCGGCGTTGTAGGCGGCCAGTGTCAGCAGCCAGTCGCCATCGAACCGCTCATTAAGATGAGAGAGATAATTAATTGCCGCTTCGGTGGAGTCAACGATATCCCGACGGCCTTCATACCAGCCGTCCTGCCGCAGCCCCAGGCCTTCTCCGGTACCGGGAATGATCTGCCAAAGACCGACGGCATCGCTATGGGATTGTGCAAAAGGGTTGTAGCCGCTTTCTATGAACGGCAGAAGGGCCAGTTCCATGGGCAGATCGTTTTCCTTGATCTGCTCCACCACGTAAGGCATGTAAATATCGGCGCGCGCTAGTGTATTCTCGAAATAGACATCATTGTCCTGATACCAGTCGAGATACCGCTGTACTCTCTTTTCTGGCACCTGTTGCGAGAAGCTCATACCGTCGATGACGGCGCCCCAGAGATCGTCCGCGTCAATTTCGGACGGTAGGGGTGCGGTGTCGGTCTGAGGGATCCGGGCGCCAAATATGACAGGATTCGTTTGCTTTTGAGGGCTTGCCCCGGTTTTCGGGTCGTCGGCACCGGAAAGCCGGGTTTGCTGGGCACAACCGGTGACGTAAAGCAGCAAAACTGCCGCCAGGAGAAGAGGGATTCTCATGGGCGCGTCTTTGTGTGATAAACACCCATTCTACCCTTGGGTTTAGTGGCGGGTAAACCCTCGACGGAGATCGTCAAGACCCAGCTTAGAAATTGTCCTTCCACTGTCTGATTGTGGCGAAAACAGCCGTTGGCTCCTCGCCCTTTGCGCCACGGGTCTTGGCCGCTATCCGGACGGTCGGGGTACGGCAACGAAGAAACGGGTTGGTGTTGAGTTCCTCCTTCAGTCTCGATGGCACGGTGGGGCGTTTAGCCTGTCGCAGGGATGAAACATGATCTATTCGTGTTTTGAGCGCCTCGTTGTCGGGCTCCACGGCCTGTGCAAAACGCAGGTTTGCCGCGGTGTACTCGTGGGCGCAGTAGACAAGGGTGTCGTCTGGCAGCGCAGCCAGCTTATCCAGCGATGAAACCATTTGTGCCGCAGTGCCCTCGAACATCCGGCCGCAGCCCCCCGCAAAGAGGGTGTCCCCCGAAAAGAGGGTCGGCGGGGAGGTTTCGTCGGAGAAATAGGCGATGTGATCCAGCGTGTGGCCCGGCACGGCGAGAACCTGAAAGCGGTGCTCCAGCAAATTGATGCAGTCGCGTTCACCGACCGGGTGGGTTACCTGGGGGATATGCTTCGAGGCAGGCCCGTAAACCGGGACAGGGAAGCGCTCGAGTAAACCCCGGACGCCGCCAATGTGGTCTGGGTGATGGTGGGTGATGACAATGGCGGTCAGTCGTACCCCGCTCTTTGCCAAGGTTTCGATGACCGGGTTGGCATCGCCCGGGTCGACAATAAACCCGGCTCGGGTCTCGTGATCGACGGCCAGCCAGAAGTAGTTGTCTGAGAAGGCCGGTATGGGTGTGATCTCGATGGGCATGGTAATCCTGTGTTGTTTCACTCCACGTAATCCACCATCATAGTGGGCCATCGGCTTTAAGTCACGGCAGCACAGGTGTTCCCAGATTTGATGAAATCACTTTTTCGCCGTCTTCGCCGGGGCATTGACTGTCCTGATCCCGAGGCACTGTCGGAATCCCTTGAGCGTTGGTACGGGACACCGGTTGGTGAATCCATTCGCGCTCTGGAGAACGACTTCGCGCGCCAATCCCTGCGAATGTATCCGGGCTTTCGCTCGATGTTTCTGAGCCTGGTGGAGCAACCCTCTCTTTTTGATACCGGGCCGCATTTACACCATTTTTCAATCAGCAACCGGGTCAGTGCGCGGTGCGGTGCAATTGCCGATTTCGATGCCTTGCCGCTACCCGGCAATATTGTCAATGTGGTCCTGCTCCAGCATGTGCTGGACTATGCAGAGCATCCCCATGCAATTCTCAAGGAAGCCGCACGGGTGACGTTGCCGTCAGGGCATTTGGTGCTGTTCGGTTTCAACCCCCTGAGTTTTTTGGGGCTGCTGAAGTGGCCTTTCAGGCTTTTTGGCTCAAGCCTGTTTTGGCGCTGCCGTATGTTCTCGGTTTGGCGCCTGACTGATTGGTTGAAGCTGTTGGGGTTCGAAGTCGAGCTGGTCCGCTACGGGGGGTTCTCTCCGCCGGTTCAGTCCCGACGTTTTCTGCGCTGGATGGCCGCACCCGAGCGCTTTTTCCAGTCTTCGGGGCTACCATTTGGCGATTGTTATATGATCGTGGCTCGAAAATTGGTTGCCCGACCCCTCTATAAACCACAGCGTGCCTGGCTGTCGAAGGCCATCGCGCCACTTGGTGCGCCCGAAGGTGGTAATATTCCCCGCCGAAAAAATCAGTCTGACCGGACATCGAGTAGACAGTTTGAAGAAAGTTGAAATTTTCACCGACGGTGCCTGCCGCGGCAATCCTGGCCCGGGTGGCTGGGGCGCACTGCTCCGCTATGGCGACAGGGAGAAGTGTCTGTGGGGGGGGGAAAGCCTCACCACCAATAATCGTATGGAATTGATGGCCGCCATTCGGGCTCTGGCGGTATTGAAGGAACCCTGTCATGTCATCCTGACAACCGACTCTCAATACGTCCGCCAGGGTATTACCCAGTGGCTGGCTGGCTGGAAGCAGAAAGGCTGGCGCACAGCGAGTAAGCAGCCGGTGAAGAATGTCGACTTGTGGCAGCTGCTCGATGAGCAGGCCGGTCGGCACGAAGTAGAATGGCATTGGATCAAGGGCCATAGCGGTCATCGCGAGAATGAAATAGCGGACCAGCTGGCCAATCGGGGAATCGACGAGTTGGGGACGATATGAGACAGATTGTACTGGACACCGAAACCACAGGGATTGAAACCGCGCAGGATCACCGGGTAATCGAGATTGGTGCCGTCGAACTTGTCAACCGCCGTCTCACCGGGCGCCATTTCCACCGCTATATTAACCCGGAGCGGGAGGTCGATGAAGGCGCCTATCAGGTACACGGTCTGAGCAACGAGTTCCTTAAGGATAAGCCCGTCTTCGCACATGTTGCCGAGGAGTTTCTGGGCTTTATTCGGGACGCTCAACTGGTCATCCACAATGCACCGTTCGACGTTGGTTTTTTGAATCACGAGTTTGCCAAGCTGGGCACGGACGTCGGTCGTGTCGAGGATTATTGCTCTGTGGTCGATACCCTGGCCATGGCACGGCAGCTGCACCCGGGGCAGAAGAATAATCTCGATGCCCTGTGCAAGCGCTACCACGTCGACAATTCCCAGCGGGATTTGCATGGCGGCCTGTTGGATGCCGAAATTCTGGCGGATGTCTACCTGGCGATGACCGGTGGACAGGTGGCGCTTGGCCTTCGCGGCGCGTCGGAGGCCGCCGAACGGACAGAGGAAAGCGCCATTCGGCGTTTGCCCGCAGATCGCACACCCCTTCGAGTGATTAAGGCGGTTGCTGCTGAGGAGGAGCAACACGAGGCATTTCTGGCCCGCATCGACAAACAGTCCGGGGGCAAGACGGTTTGGCGTGGTGCCGAACCGGAACCTGCCTGATGTTGTCCGGCTCTGCCCGGTATTGAGGCCAATATCAGAGAACGAAGACGACGCAGAAAATGCCAACGCCTGTCAGGACGATGGTGTAAGGCAAGGCCATAATCACCATGCGACCATAGGAAAGCCGGATCACAGGTGCCAGGGCCGAGGTGAGCAAGAACAGAAACGCCGCCTGCCCGTTGGGGGTGGCGACGCTTGGCAGGTTGGTACCGGTGTTGATGGCCACGGCCAATTGGTCGAAGTGTTCTCGGCTGATCTTGCCGGCATCGAAAACGGCCTTGACCTCGTTAATGTAGACGGTGGCGACAAAAACGTTATCGCTGATGGCCGATAGTACGCCATTGGCGACAAAAAACATTGCCGGTTGAATACTTTCGTCCATGGCCAGCACCCAGCTTATGACCGGTGTGAACAGATGCTGATCGTGGATTACCGATACGACGGCGAAAAACACCACCAGTAGCGCGGTGAAGGGCAGGGATTCCTCGAAGGCATGGCCGATGCGATGCTCTTCAATCACACCGTTAAATGCGGTGAGGAGGACGATAACCATCAGGCCTACCAGTCCGACGGCCGCAACATGAAACGCCAGGCTCAGGACAAGAATGATGGCGGTGATACCCTGTACGGCCAGGGCTGCCTTGTCCCGGGTTGTATATTTTGCTGACTCAGCGGCACTGTACTCTTCAAGAACATAGCGAACTTGCGGGGGTAACTTTTCTCCATAGCCAAACCAGCCGGTAAGCTCCAGAAGCAAACATGTGAGGATGCCGCAGAAAAATACAGGCAGGGTTACCGGCGCCATGACCACGAAAAAATGGACAAAGTCCCAGTCGGCCTTTTCGGCGATCAGCAGGTTCTGGGGCTCTCCGACAAGGGTCATCACGCCACCCAGCGCAGTACCGACGACGCCGTGCATGATCAGGCTGCGTAAAAATTTGCGAAATCGGTCCAGGTCTTCCCTGTGCAGTTCCACCACCTCATTGTCATTGGCGTGGTCGTGGTCCGGGTGCTGGATTTTCTTGCCCGACGCAACCTTGTGATAAACGGAATAAAAACCTACCCCTACACTGATCAACACAGCTGTAACTGTCAGGGCGTCCAGGAAAGCCGAGAGCGCTGCCCCTAACAGCGAGAAAAACAGGGACAGTAGCGCCTTGGATGTCACCTTGGTGAGCACCTTGGTGAAGACAAAGAGCAGAAGGCCGCGCATGAAGTAAATACCTGCGACCATGAACATCAGCAGAAGGATTACTTCAACGTTGGCGACCGCTTCGTAATAAACGGTCTCGGGGCTGGTCATGCCAAGGAGAATTGCCTCCAGCGCCAGTAATCCGCCGGGCTGTAACGGGTAACACTTCAGGGCCATGGCGAGGGTGAAAATGAATTCGCCAATCAATACCCAGCCGGTGATATAGCTGCCCGCTGTAGTGAGAAGTACGATATTGGCGACGAGGAAACCGACAATGGTGAGCTTATACCAGTTCGGGGCGTTGCCCAGAAAATTCTTGCTGAAGGCGTTAAACACCGAACTGCTCATGGTGGACGATACCTCACATTTTTTGTTGCTGTGGGTGGAAACAGGGCCGGATTAGGTGTTATAAGTCGCGCGTACGGTACTTAAATAGAGGGTGAGCAAGGTATCCTGCGGCCGGGGAGAATTCAAGCTCCCGTCGACAAATAAGCATGAACCAGGGAGAACAGAAGCCCATGTCGGGGATAAACATTGAGACGCTGAATATCCTTCACGCTGAGGTGCTGACGCTAGTGGAGGATGTGGCGGGGTATCTGTTTAATGAACCACTTGAACTTGATCCCGTCTGGGCCAGACTCGGCCAGTTGCATGGAACTTTCCGGCTTCTGGATGTGCCCGCGGCCGTGATGCTGCTTGACGAAGTGCACAAAACAGTACAATTTCTGGTCGACAAACAGGTTAGCCCCTCTGTTCACCAGGTGGAGATTGGCGCCATTCTTGATGTTTTTCCGCGCCTCGTTAAAGGTCTGGGTCGTATTCACCGCACTAGCCTGTTCACTTTTATGCCGGAAATGGCCACCTTGCGCCGCATTCAGGGTTTGCCGCCAATATACGAGTTCCAGCTGGTAAAAAACCACACCTGGCCTTCATCCCAGCAGTTCCAGGGTGAAACCGCCCTCGACACTGATGGCGTATCGACCTTGAAAAAGCTCAAGCAGCTCTACCAGATGGGGTTGCTGGAGGTTATTCGCGGCCGCGATCAGGCCAAGGGGGCGGACGCGATAACAAGGGTCGCCAATAAGCTTCAGCAGCTTTTGGCGTCCGGGGCGGAGCGGCGTTACTGGAAGCTTGTTGAATGTGTAGCCCGGGCTTTTCAGGCCGGTAAACTGCAATATAACCCCGTCCGCCTGCGTCTGCTCGCGGCGGTTGAACGCCAGTTAAAGACGCTCCTGGATAATGCTCAAGGTGCAAGTGTCAAAGCCGCATACCCCTTGGGTCTTTGGCGGGCATACGCCATTCTGCTCGCTCTGGTTCCCGAACAAACCGATGAATGCCGAGCCACGCTGGAGTGGGCGGGCGGCCCCGACTTTGATTTTACAGATGCCGACATCACGGCCACCCGGGAGGTGGTCTTTGAGGGCGATAATAACAGCTTAGGCGTGACTCTCAGTGAGATCCAGGATCGGCTGGGCAGTCTTCATACACTGCTTGAACTGATAGACACCCAGAGTGCGCTCGGCCACGCGGATGCCTTCGCTTTCTCCCAGCTGCTCGATGAGCTTGCCGAGAAGACCGGCGAGCTCGGCTTGCAGCGTGCCTCCGCACGGTTTGAAACCCATGCCAGTGATCTGGAAGGCGACAGTGCCTGGCAGCAGAACGTTGAATTGTTGCGAGGCGTCGCCCACAGCCTCCTCTATGTGGAGTGTCTGATACTTTATGCCCGGGAACAGGGCGTTGCGATCGGGGGAATTCTCGAAAAACTCGATCTCAAGGAAGTGGACACTGTCGTCGAAGAGAAACTGGTAGCCTCAAGCGTCAGCGCAGTCTGGTCGGAATGTTTGCGTAGCCTTTCGACTGTCAAGGAGTTGATTGACGATATCGTCTCTGATCTGGCTGGAGAGGAGGTGGTGGACAGCCTTGCGAATGCCATGGGGGAAATTCGTGGTGCCGGTATGCTTGTCGGTGAAATTCAGGTGGCGGATATCGCGGGCCGTTGCCGGGAGTTCGTACGGCACCGGTTGTTCGAGGAAGACAGCGAAGGCCGAGGGAGGGTACTCCCTGCCTTCGCCGATGCGGTAGTGGCGCTGGAGTATTTCCTTCAGAACAGTATTCACGGGGACAGAAGCGACTTTGTTCTCGCCATAGCAGAAGATTACCTGGCTGAATTGAGCGCTTGATTACGTTGCAAGACTCCTCTGACGACCAACTGATTATTGTCGATCCAAGGCAGGTATCCCGGTTCGATGGCTACGTCGTGCTTACCCATGAAGGCAAGCTGGTGGTCCCGGGCAGTACCGATCTCTACTGGCGGCATAGCGATCTGCCGGATGCCGGGGATTTTCATCACATGGTGCATCACCTCGGGATCTACCGTAACCATGGCTGCTATTCCGTCGAACTCACCCGCAAAGAGGTAGAAGGCCTTGATGCGAGTACCGTCAGTCTGCGCGACTTTCTGGGCCAGATTCCGGAAGGGTTATTCCGTCTTTTGGGTCGTGCGCTTCAAATCAACGAATGGTATCGTGGCCACCGATATTGTGGCTATTGTGGCGAGCCGACGCGGTTGCTGGAAGGCGAGCGGGCGATGACCTGCTCCTCTTGCGGGGTCGCATGTTATCCCCGTCTGTCACCTTGCATCATGGCCTTGCTGATCCGGGGTAATGAATGTCTTCTCGCCCGCAATAAACAGTGGACACGGCCGTTTTTCAGCGCTCTTGCCGGTTTCATTGAGCCGGGGGAATCGGCGGAGCAGGCGGTGCGCCGGGAAGTCATGGAAGAAGTCGGGCTGGAGGTGGGCCGACTGGAATACTTCAGGTCCCAGCCCTGGCCGTTTCCCGGCCAGCTTATGATCGGTTTTTTTGCCGAATACGCGAGGGGTGAAATCCGCGTCGATGATATCGAAATTGCAGAAGCCCGCTGGTTTCGGGTCGATCGTTTGCCATCTATCCCCGGTGAATTTGCCCTTTCGGGCCAGTTGATTCGCGCCTTTGTCGATCGTTGCCGATAGCCGGTTTAAGGTTGTTTCCCAGCTTTTCAACGATCCTCCAGACACCATATAACTGAGGTTTTTTTGTGGAATTCATTTCAGATTACGGCTTGTTTCTGGCCAAGTCCCTGACGGTACTGTTTGCCATTATGGCCGTTGTCGCCCTTCTGGCCGGGCTGAAACAACGGGGACAGAAACAGGGCAAAGGCCACCTTGAGGTCCGATCGCTCAATGATCACTATGATTCATTGTCGGAGCCTTTGGCGGAATCACTGCTAAGTCCCAATGAGAAAAAACACAGGTTGAAAAAACGCCGAAAAGACGACAAAAAACGGCGCAAGGACAAGCAGGGCGCAACGGAAAAAAAGCGCCTTTTCGTGGTCAGCTTCCACGGGGATCTCCGCGCCAGCGCGACGCAATCCTTGCGGGAGGAAATTACCGCCATTCTGCAATTCGCCTCCCCGCGGGATGAGGTGCTGGTGCGTCTCGAAAGCAGTGGTGGCATGGTACACAGTTACGGACTGGCCGCCAGTCAGCTGGATCGCGTTCGAAAAAAAGGCATACCGTTAACCGTTGCCGTTGACAAGGTGGCCGCCAGCGGCGGCTACATGATGGCCTGTGTAGCCGATCGTATTATCGCCGCGCCATTCGCCTATATTGGCTCCGTCGGGGTGGTGGCACAGCTGCCCAATGTTCACCGTTTGCTCAAGAAGCATGATGTGGATTTTGAAGTTTTGACCGCCGGGGATTACAAGCGTACGTTGACCGTGTTTGGCGAAAATACTGAAAAGGGCCGGCAAAAGTTTCTCCAGGATCTTCAGGAAACCCATGATCTGTTCAAGCAGTTCATTCGCGAACATCGTGCGACGGTCGATGTCGACGCAATCGCGACGGGTGAGGTATGGCTGGGTACCCGAGCCGAACAACTGGGGCTGGTCGATGAGGTCCTTACCAGTGACGAATATATCGCTGATCAACTGAACGACGTCGATGCCGTCGAGGTGACCTTTGCAATGAAAAAGTCCCTGCCGGAAAAAGTCGGCCTGGTGGCTGAGGAAAGTGCCGATCGTATGCTCTTGCGCTGGGTGAAGCGACTATCGGGTCCACGTCATTTCAGTTGACTGGTGAGCGTCGTTTTAGGCCATAAAAAACCCCGCCTGAGCGGGGTTTTTTATGGCGGGTATTATGGTTAGCCGCGCTGCCGAAACAGTGGCAACGCGCTGTCCGTGGCCCCTTGATAGGTTAGGGTGAAATCGTTTAGCGATCGCAAGGCGTTTTCAAGGTCAGTGCCCTCACGCAGATCATAGGCGTCGAAACCGCAGCGCTTCAGGAAGAATAATTGATCCTGAATCACGTAACCAATGGCCCGTAACTCGCCGGTAAAACCGTAGCGTTCCCGCAATAAACGGGCTGTTGAAAAGCCGCGTCCGTCCATGAAAGTAGGAAAGTGGACCGCAATCAGTGGCGCCTTTATGAGGCGTTCGGCCTGGGCTTCAAATTCATCCTCGCTGTCGATCCAGGGCGCAAGCGCGCGGCCATCCGCGGACGGGGCGTTCAACCATTGGCTGAAATGCACCAGCAGGTTACCGGATTCAGGTAAATCACTGTCGCGGGCGACAAACTGCCAGTCGTTGTCGATGATGGCGTTGCCCTTAATGATTTTTGGCATACACGCGCTCCTTGAAGGGATCAACGCCGACACGACTGAAGGTGTCGTTAAAGGCTTCACCGTCATGGCGGTTCTGCACATAGACATCGATGATTTTTTCAATCACGTCGGGAACTTCATTCTGATAGAAGGAGGGGCCAAGCACTGTACCAAGCGCGGTGTCCCGATCCGAGCTGCCGCCCAGCTGGATCTGATAGAACTCTTCGCCTTTTTTATCGACCCCGAGAATCCCGATGTTGCCGACATGGTGGTGACCACAGGCGTTCATACAGCCGGAAATGTTGAGGGTCAGGTCGCCCAGGTCGTACAGGTAGTCCATATCATCAAAGCGCCGCTGGATAGCTTCGGCAATGGGAATGGACTTGGCGTTGGCCAGGGAGCAGAAATCGCCGCCAGGGCAGCAGATAAGGTCGGTCAGGGTGCCGATATTGGGGGTGGCAAAGCCGAGGGCCTTGGCTTCCCGCCAGAGACTGTATAGCTGGCCCTTTTCGACATCGGCCAGGACGAGGTTCTGGCTGTGGGTGGCGCGGATTTCACTGAAGCTGTAGCGATCGGCCAGCTCGGCAATCGCTTCCAGCTGTTTGTCGGTCACATCGCCCGGGGCAACGCCAGTGGGTTTCAGGGAGAGGGTAACCGCCGCATAGCCGGGCACCCTGTGGGGCATCACATTGCGCTGCAGCCACTTGCTGAAGGCGAGCTCTGCTTCGGCTTGCCCGGATAATGCCTGTTGGGCTTCAGTGTCACTAATGTCGCGATAGGCGGGCTCAGTAAAGAAACGCTTGGTGCGGGTCACTTCTTCAGTGGTCAGTGTGGCGGGGTTATCCCTGTGATGTTGCCATTCTTCCTCGACTTTTTGCGCGAAGACCTCCGGTGTCCATGCCTTCACCAGAATCTTGATACGCGCCTTGTACTTGTTGTCGCGGCGCCCATAACGGTTGTAGACCCGCAGTATGGCCTCGAGGTAGGTCAACAGATGCGGCCAGGGAAGGAATTCACGAATGACACTGCCAACCACGGGTGTGCGGCCAAGGCCACCACCAACAAGCACCTTGAAACCGGTCTCGCCCTTGTCACTCCTGACCAGTTGCAGGCCGATATCGTGCACCTGGATGGCCGCCCGATCCTGCTCTGAGCCGCTTACCGCGATTTTGAACTTGCGGGGCAGGTAGGCGAATTCGGGGTGGAAGGTGGACCACTGGCGAATGATCTCACACCAGGGGCGGGGATCTTCGATCTCGTCCGGTGCAATCCCGGCGAACTGGTCAGAGGTAACGTTGCGGATACAGTTGCCACTGGTCTGAATGGCATGCATTTCCACTTCCGCCAGTTCGGCGAGAATATCCGGCACCTCTTCCAGATTCGGCCAGTTGAACTGGATATTCTGCCGCGTGGTGAAATGCGCATAACCCTTGTCGTAGGTGCGGGCGATATGGGCCAGCTTGCGCAGCTGCCTGGAGGACAGCATGCCGTAGGGTACGGCGATCCGCAGCATTGGCGCCAACCGTTGAATATACAGGCCGTTCTGAAGGCGCAGGGGCAGAAATTCCTGCTCGGTGATGTCGCCATCCAGGTAGCGTCGGGTCTGGTCGCGAAACTGGCTGACCCGTTCCTGGACTATCCGGTGATCGTGGTGATCGTACTGATACATAAGACGTTTAGGCTATGTGACTTCGATAGAGGTGCGCAATGATACACAGATGGCTGTGCGCTGTCAGGTGAACGGAAATGTTAGAGATAACAGCCTGAATTTCAAGAAACATTTTTATATAAGGGGCTTTGTGCCGGTAATAAGCACAGGGTTAAACCGGTGAGACAAGCTACCGGCGGGCTGCTAGAATGGCCGACTGTTTAAAGATCATTTCCGTTTCCAGGGAGAAAAACCATGAGCTCATCGAATCAATCCAATAATGACGCCAAGGTTGACGCTGTCGCCGCCGTGGTAATGATAACCGTTGTCATCGCAACAGTACTCTTCTGGCTCTCCCGCCAATAAGTGCCGAGCGCCTGACGCAAACGGTCCTTTTGAATTCTTCCGGCCTGTGAGATCCCTCCGGGGTTTGAAACGGATCGTTTGCATTTCGAGTTGCCCCGAGCCGACGATTTCTGTCACATTCCCGCATTTCTCAAAACCAGTTTGACGACGGCAATGACAATGCCAATAAAAATGGCGGTAAAAATAACCCCGGCGGCGATGAATACCTTGATACTGCCATGCTTGAAGTCACGCTCCCTGTTTTTGCTGCTTTGAACACCCAGGGCCGCGGCCAGGGTGCTCATCAGCACCTGTTTGAAGCCCGGCTTGGTTTCCTCGTCGGGTTTATCTGATTTACCCATAGCGGGTTGCTCCTGATTCCAGATTTAGCGTTGCGGTTTCAGTACCCCAGCACCGGACGAAGCCAGCGCTCCACGGTGTCGAAGTCGACCCTTTTCCGCTCTGCCAGATCAGCGACTTGATCCCGCTGGATCTTGCCGACATTGAAATAATGGGCGTCGGGGTGTGAGAAGTACAGCCCGCTGACCGATGCGGCCGGCGTCATGGCAAAGCTTTCGGTGAGCCGAATACCAATGTTTGCTTCGGCGTCCAGTAGCGAAAACAGCGTTGCCTTCTCACTGTGGTCCGGACAGGCGGGGTAACCCGGGGCCGGGCGAATGCCCCGGTACTGCTCGCGAATGAGTTGCTCGTTGTCCAGTGCCTCATCAGGCGCATAGGCCCAGAATTCCCGGCGAATCCGTCGATGCAGGGTTTCCGCCAGGGATTCCGCCAGACGATCGGCGAGAGCCTTGACCATGATGGCATTGTAGTCATCATGCTTCGTCTGATACTCGTGGGCGAGTTCGTCGGCGCCGATGCCCGCGGTCACCGCGAAGGCGCCTATGTAGTCGGCGACGCCCGACTCGGCGGGTGCGACAAAGTCCGCCAGGGAACGCATTTCGTCGGCGGCACCCGGTTTCCGGGTTTGCTGGCGCAGCTCATGCAACACGGCGATAACATCCTGACGTTTTTCGTCCCGGTATACACTGATATCGTCGGCACCGGTGCGGTTGGCGGGCCACAGGCCAAACACTGCACTGGCTTTAAGCCGTTTTTCGGTGATCAGTTTTGTTAGCATTGCCCGGGCATCCTCAAACAGTTGCCGGGCGGCTTCGCCAACCTTGTCGTCCTCCAGTATGGCCGGGTACTTGCCGGTCAAATCCCAGGTCATGAAAAACGGGGTCCAATCGATGGTGTCGACCAGTTCCTCAAGCGGGTAGTCGTCAAATACCGTCACCCCCAGGGTTCTTGGCACGGGGGGCTGATAGCCCTGCCAGTTGCACTGGTGGCCTGCGGCCACCGCATCGGAGTAGGGCAGGGTAGTGCCCCTTGGTTGCCGGTTTGCGTTGCGCAGGCGCACCTTTTCGTATTCCTCACGCAATTCCGCCACCAGTGGTCCCCGGTGTTCGCGACTGATCAGCCGGCTGGCAATGCCGACCGCCCTGGAGGCATCGGGCACATAGATGGTCTGCCCCCGATGGTACTGGGGATCGATTTTTACCGCGGTGTGGGCCTTGGACGTGGTGGCGCCGCCAATCATCAGCGGCAGATCGAGCCCCAGACGCTCCATTTCCGCCGCCACGTGGACCATCTCATCAAGGGAGGGGGTGATAAGTCCCGAAAGGCCGATAATATCCACCTTTTTCTCGATAGCCGTCTGGAGGATTTTTTCCGCGGGCACCATCACGCCCAGATCGATGACCTCGTAATTATTGCATTGCAATACCACGCCGACGATATTCTTGCCGATATCGTGGACATCACCTTTCACTGTGGCCATCAGTATCCGGCCGTTCGCTTCGCTGCCCTCGGATTTTTCCGCTTCAATAAACGGTTGCAGGTAGGCAACAGCCTGCTTCATGACCCTTGCGGATTTCACCACCTGGGGCAGGAACATTTTGCCGGCGCCAAACAGATCGCCCACCACGTTCATGCCATCCATAAGCGGGCCTTCGATCACGTCCAGCGGGCGTTGGGCCTGCTGGCGGGCCTGCTCGGTATCTTCCTCGATATAGGCATTGATGCCCTTGACCAGCGCATGCTCGATCCGTTTGATGACCGGCCAGTTGCGCCACTCCAGATCCTGTTTGCTCGCCTTGCCGCCGTCACTGCGGAATTTTTCCGCCAGCTCGAGGAGGTTTTCAGTGCCGTCCGGTCGGCGATTGAGGATTACATCCTCGACGGCGTCCCTCAGCTCGTCCGGCAAATCGTCGTAGACCCCCAGCTGGCCGGCATTGACGATACCCATGCTCAGCCCCGCGCGTATGGCGTGGTAGAGGAACACTGAGTGGATCGCCTCGCGCACCGTGTTGTTGCCCCTGAATGAGAACGATACGTTGCTGATACCACCGGAAATCAGTGCTCCGGGAAGGTTCGCTTTGATCCACGCGCAGGCCTGGATGAAATCCTGGGCGTAGTTGTTGTGCTCCTCGATTCCCGTGGCAACGGCAAAAACGTTCGGGTCGAAGATAATATCGCAGGGGTTGAACCCGACGCGCTCGACCAGGATATCGTAGCTTCGCCGGCAGATGATCTTGCGTCGTTCCAGATTGTCCGCCTGCCCGTCTTCGTCAAACGCCATTACCACGACGGCGGCCCCATAGCGCTTGCACAGGGAAGCCTGCTCGACAAAGGCCTCTTCCCCTTCCTTGAGGCTGATGGAGTTGACCACCGGTTTGCCCTGGATGCATTTGAGACCCGCCTCGATCACGTGCCATTTGGATGAATCGACCATGATTGGAATACGGGAAATATCCGGTTCCGAGGCGATGAGCTTTAAAAATGTGGTCATGGCTTCGACGGCGTCGAGCATGCCCTCGTCCATGTTGATGTCGATAATCTGGGCGCCGTTTTCGACCTGTTCCTGGGCGACTTCGAGGGCGGTGGCGTAGTCGCCGTCCAGAACCAGGCGCTTGAATTTGGCCGAGCCGGTGACATTGCAGCGCTCGCCGACGTTTACAAAAAGGGAATCGGCGGTAATGTTGAAGGGCTCGAGTCCGGACAGCCGGCAGGCGGACGCGACGTCGGGAATTCTGCGCGGCGCAATATCGTCGATGGCGCTGGCAATGGCTGAAATATGCTCAGGCGTCGTGCCACAACAGCCACCGACAATGTTGACGAATTCACTTTGCGCAAACTCGCGAATGATGGCGGCGGTTTGTTCCGGTGTTTCATCGTATTCGCCGAACTCGTTGGGCAACCCCGCATTCGGGTGAACGCTGACAAGGGTGTCGGCGATCCGGGCAATTTCTTCGAGGTGGGGGCGAAGCTGCTTGCCGCCCAGGGCGCAGTTGAGCCCAATCGCGAAAAGATCGCCATGGCGCAGGGAGTTCCAGAACGCCTCCGGTGTCTGGCCGGAGAGGGTCCGGCCGCTGGCATCGGTGATGGTGCCGGACACGATCACCGGCAGGGTCACGGCGAGTTTTTCAAAGATATTATTCACCGCGAACAACGCAGCCTTGGCGTTAAGGGTATCGAATACGGTTTCGATCAGCACGATATCGATACCGCCTTCGATAAGCGCT
>PABE01000103.1 GCA_002702725.1 Porticoccaceae bacterium | reverse complement strand
CAATGTATACACCCCGGTCGAGCAGCATCTCGAAGGTATCCCGGGCGCTGTGGCCCACCGCCAGAATCACATGGCGGCAATCCATCTCCTCCACCGTATCGTCGTGGCGGACGGTGAGGCCGGTAAGCTGGCCACTGCCGGCATCCCGGCGTATCGACTCCACCCGGTGTTCGAAGCGAATTTCGCCCCCGAGCCGGATGATCTCCGCGCGCATGGCCTCCACCATCTTGACCAGCTTGAAGGTGCCGATATGGGGCTTGCTGACCATCAGAATTTCTTCCGGCGCCCCGGCCTTGACGAACTCGGTGAGCACCTTGCGGCCCAGGTGGCGACGGTCCTTGACCTGACTGTAGAGCTTGCCGTCGGAAAAGGTGCCGGCGCCGCCCTCGCCGAACTGCACGTTGGACTCGGTGTTGAGCTTGCGCTCCCGCCACAGACCCCAGGTATTCCGGGTGCGTTTGCGTACGTCCTGTCCGCGCTCCAGGACAATGGGCCTGAAACCCATTTGCGCCAGCAACAGGGCAGCGAGAATCCCGCAGGGGCCAAAGCCGACGATCACCGGCCGCTGCTGGCCCGGGGCCGGAAAGCCATCCGGTGCCAGGGCGACGAAACGGTAGCGGGTATCCGGCGACGGACCGATAAACGGCTGGCGGGCAAACCTGGCCAGCACGGCCCTTTCCGCCGCCCGGTTCAGGCCCAGGTCGAGCTGATAAATCAACAGGATATGGCCCCTTTTACGGGCATCGTAGCTGCGCTTGACGATCTCGATGGTCTGCAGATCCCCGTCGTCAATGCCGAGCCGGTCCAGCACCGCATCGCGCAGCGCCCCCTCATCGTGGTCCAGGGGCAGTTTCAATTCGGAAAGTCGCAGCATGGTCAGGGCCCGGACGATGGCGGAGCGGGGAGGGCGGCCATTTTATATCGTTCCGGGCCGGTGGGGGTAGGCCGGCAGAAGGGATCTACACCGCCAGTCCGGCGGCATAGCCCGAGGACCAGGCCCACTGGAAGTTAAACCCGCCCAGGTGGCCGGTGACATCGAGCACCTCACCAATGAAATACAGGCCCGGCTGGTGCCTGGCCTCAAGGGTCTTGGAGCTGATGCCGTCGGTGTCGACACCGCCCAGGGTCACCTCGGCGGTGCGGTAGCCCTCGGTGCCGGAGGGCTTCAACCGCCAGCCGTTGAGGCGCTCGCCCATGGCCCTGAGCTGCTTGTCGGCGAATTCGCCCAGGGGCCTTTCCGCCTCCGCCGGCCACCACAGGGCCTGCAACTCGGCGGCCAGCGCCTTTGACAGCGGCTGGGAAAGGACCGTGCGCAGCAGGCTTCTGCCCTGGCGGCGCTTGGCCGCCAGAAGCCAGTCGACGGCATCGTTGCCCGGCATCAGGTCGATGGCGATTTCATCCCCCGGATACCAGTAATTGGAAATCTGCAACATCACCGGTCCGCTGATGCCCCGGTGGGTGAAGAGCAAATTCTCGGTAAACGACCGGCCGTTGCAACTGACTTCCACCTCCAGGGCAAGGCCGGACAACCGCTCGCACACCGGCTTCATGGCATCGCTGAAGGTAAAGGGCACCAGCCCTGCCCGGCGCTCGGTGACGGCGAGGCCGAATTGACGGGCCAGATCATAGCCGAAGCCGCTGCCCCCGAGGGTCGGAATCGACAGGGCGCCGGTGGCCACCACCAATGAATGACAGTGCAGCCGGAAAGGCGTCTGGCCCTGCAACCCGGCCACCGTATACCGTGGCCGCGCATCCGCCTGCTGATGTTTGTCGGAATGGCCGGGCAGTGGTTCATAGTCCACCTCCCTGACATCGCAATGGGTCCTGATCTCAACGCCGCCCCGTTCGCATTCATCCAGCAACATGGCGAGGATATCTTTCGCCGAGTGCTGGCAGAACAGCTGGCTGTGGCGGCGCTCCTCGTAGGCGATCCCATGGCGTTCCACCAGATCGATAAAGTCCCACTGGCTGTAGCGCTTCAGTGCGGCCTTGACGAAATGGGGATTGGCGCACAGGAAATTGTCCGCCTCCACCGCCCGGTTGGTGAAATTACAGCGGCCACCGCCGGACATGAGAATCTTCTTGCCCACCTTGTTGGCCTTTTCCAGCACCAGCACGCGCCGACCCCGCTGGGCGGCGGTAAGGGCACAGAACAGTCCCGCCGCGCCGGCGCCGAGGACGATGACATCGAAGGTGTTGGAGGAAAACGACACGGGCGGCAATTACACAGGCGTACGGTAAGGGGCCGCCAGTATAACGGAAACCGCCGCCCGGCCCGGCAATCCAAAATCAGGGATAAAGATAGGGCCGGTAGGCCTCCGCCACCCGCTCCAGTTTTTCCGCGGCGTTCTGTTCCTCAAGCTCGAACGGCGACACCACGATACAGTCAGCGCCGGCATCCGCGTAGTCGTGCAACTCGTCGTGGCTCGGCCAGTCGTCGACGCCGGCGGCGTGGATCAACTTGAACTTGAACGTCGCCGGATCACGGTCGTATTTATCGAACAGGGGCTGGAATTCCCGCTTAACCTCGCGCAGCTTGGCGGGGCTGTTGATATCACCGTACCAGCCGGTGGCGCGGCGTACGCACCGATCGAAACCGACCTTCGTGTAGGCACCCATATACAAGGGTGGGCCCGGCCGCTGCACCGGCTTGGGTTCGAAACCGATGGCCTCGAAATCCATGAATCGGCCGTGGTGTTCAATCTCATCCTGGGTCCAGAGTTTATCGAGGATATCCAGCCACTCGTCGAGGCGGGCGCCCCGGGTCTTGTAGTCGACGTTCATGGCGTCGTATTCATCGGGGATGGAGCCCAACCCGACAATCAGGTCAAAACGACCATCGGACAGGTTATCGATGGTGGTGATGGCCCGCGCCGTCTGCAGCGGATGGCGGATGGGCAGCACGGAAAGGCCGGTGGCCAGCCGCACCTTTGTCGTCACCGCCGCCAGATGGCCCAGGGCGACATAGCATTCCAGCTGCGTCACCTTGCCGTGGTAGCCGATCTTGCCGGGGTAGGGGGTTTTCAACTGCATGGGCACAGCGATGTGCTCGCCGTAATAAAGCCCTTCAAAACCCAGGGCTTCGGCACGGCGGCCGATGGCGGCCAGCTCCGTCGCCGGCACCGGCATTACGTTGACTCCAATTCTCATGGTCGACCCTTTTATGATTATTTCAGCACCCGCATTCTCACACGATCACCGCAGGCTGTGAACCGCGCGTGCGGTCATTTGATGTCAAACCGGGGGTTAGCGGGGATTACTGACAATGGCCAGATAAACACCCGCACCGATCATCAGCATACCGGCAGCGCGTCGGACAAACCCGCCGAGCGGAAACGCCGGACCGCGCTGCACCAGGGCGCGGGCACCAAAGGCATAGAGTACCTTGACGCCGCCAACCGCAAACACGATGACCAACACGACCCCCGGCAGATCCCAATACGACAGGGCGGCGATATCGAAAAAGGCCGGAAAAAGGCTGGCATAGAAGGCAATGGCCTTCACGTCCCCGAGGGTCACCATAAAACCGAGCAATCCGCTGCCCATCCAGCTGCGGGAGACCGGACCTGACGCTTCGACCCCTTGCCGGGCCGGTGCGCGCAGCAATGACCAGCCAAACCAGACCAGATACGCGCCGGCGACAAGTTTGACCCAGAAAAACAGGGGCCCGAGACCTGCCAGCAATGCCGAAAGGCCAAGAATCGCCACTACCGCGAACAGCACATCCGCCGCGACAATCCCCATCGCGACGGCCACCCCGTGACCCGCGCCAAGGGTCGCCGAGCGGGTAATTACCAGTGCCACACTGGTGCTGGGCATCGCCGCAAGCAAGGCCATGGCGATCCCTAATCCGGCAAGTTCGGTGACCATCATCGCAATACCTTTTCGATCCTTGAATGGTTATTTTTCCGCACCGCCCACCAGCATGCCCGGATGCACTTCGTCGAGGGACCGGCAACCCAGCTGTCCCAGGGTTCGGTCGATCTCGGCCATCAGCAGGTTCAGCGCATGGGCGACACCCGCCTCGCCACCGGCGGCGAGGCCGTAGAGGGCCGCCCGGCCCACCATGACCGCATCGGCTCCCAGGGCAACGGCCTTGACCACATCGTCACCGCGGCGGAAGCCGCTGTCGACGATGACTGTCATTTTGTCGCCAACGGCGCTGACAATATCCGGCAGCACTTCCACCGGCGATACGCAGGAATCCAGCTGGCGACCGCCGTGATTGGTCACGACGACACCGTCGCAGCCCGCCGCGGCGGCCTTCCCGGCATCCGCCGGATTGAGAATGCCCTTGATGATCAGCTTGCGGGGCCAGGCGTCGCGCAGCCAGGCGACATCGTCCCAGTCAATGTTGGGGACAAACAGCTTGGGGAAGTAGGCAACCCCGGTGCGTGCGCTCATGGCTTCCGGGGGCAGGAAATCGACAAGGTTATCGAACCAGGGGATGCCGTGGCGCAACACATCCCACATCCAGCGGGGATGGCGGGCCACATCGAACAGATTGGGCAGTGTGAGTTGGCCCGGTGTGCGGTAATTGCGTTTGTCCCACTCACGGTGGCCAAAAAGATTGGCGTCTGTGGTGAACACCAGCGCCTCATACCCGGCCCGGTCGGCGCGGCGGACAATGTCCCGGGCGGCGGCCCGGTCTTCGATCATATACAGCTGCATCCACAACCGGCCACCGGCGCGGCTCGCGACATCCTCCAGGCGCATATTGGAGACTGTGCTCAGGGTGAACGGAATGCCCACCCCCGCCGCCGCCTGCGCCAGGGCGGCATCGCCGTGGTGGCGCAGCATACCGTTCAATCCGGTGGGTGCGATAATCAGCGGCGATGGCGATGTCTGACCAAACAACCCGATGCGCTGGTGCCGTTCGCGGGTATCGACCAGGGTATTGGGCACAAAGCGCAATGCGTCGAGGGCGCTGCGGTTCCAGGCCAATGCCTGCTCGTCTTCGGAGCCGCCTTCGACATACTCAAGGGCAAAATTCGGCACCGCACGTGTGGCAATCACCCGCAACTCCTCGATGCTCAGTGCCCGCTGGAAATTCCCGCCCCGGTAAAACCGTCGCCCCAAAAACCGCTCTGCCATGTCCTATCCGTCATCAACCACTACGTTGCGCCCGATTATGTCCGCTTCACGTTCGATTGCACAGCTTACAAAACCGCCACGATCCGTCTTCACCAAGCGGAATAAGGCAACCTTCGACGCCACGCCCTGACTCGCGTAGGCTTCGTTAACGTGAGATCAAGCCACCCCTGGAATAGCCATGGTAGACAGCGCGCCCTTTGACCCGCCGATGTTTCTGCGCAACGCCCATGTGCAAACCATTCTGAGCAGCATGGGGCCTGTTCGCTGGCGCGCCGCCCGCATCGCCCGCCAGCTGCACAGCGAGCAACGGACGCTGCACGCAGAGGATGGCACCCGCCTGCTGGTGGACCTTGACCGCGCCGGATCTCCGAACGGGGCAGTGGTAATCCTGATTCACGGCTGGGAAGGCTCAAGCCGGTCCACCTATCAGGTGTGCACCGCGAAAATTCTGCTCGACGCCGGCTTTGATGTGCTCAGGGTCAACCTGCGGGATCACGGCGATTCACACCACCTCAACCGCGAGCTGTTCAACTCCACCCGCAGCGGCGAGACGGCGAGCGCCGTCGCCGATTTTTTGCGCCGCACCCAATACAACACCACTTTTCTCGCCGGTTACTCCCTGGGCGGCAACTTCGCCCTGCGAATTGCCAACGACGCGGGCCAGGCACTGGCCATCGACGGCGTTGTCGCCATCTGCCCGCCGGTGGATCCCGCCAACGCCATGGACGCGCTGAATGCCGGCTTGCCGGTCTACGAGCGGTATTTTTTCAAAAAGTGGGCCTGTTCGCTGGCGCGCAAACTCAGCCATTATCCGGATCTGGATTATCAAGGGGAGTTGAAGGCAGCCAGGTGCATCGACGATCTGAACCGTTTTTTTATTCCCCGGTACACCGGCTATCCGGATAGCGAAAGCTACTACGCCGCCTATGCCCTCACCGGCGACCGGCTCCGCGACCTCACCATGCCCGCCTGGCTGATCACAGCCGGGGACGACCCGATTATTCCGGTCCGCGATGTGGCCCGGCTCAACCCCAACCGCCACCTGACCATCGATATCCAGGCCCACGGCGGCCACTGCGGCTTTATTGAAAACCTGTGGGGCAAAAGCTGGGGGGAAAGGCGCATCAGGGATATTTTCCGCGGCTTGTTAGACGGTCCTTCGGGCACATCGGACCAGGCGTAATTCCGTGCCGGGCCCGGCTATCATTTTTTAGACGTTTATGTAAACTTATGGCAGCACTGGCGAGACCGTTTGGCTTCGGAAATAACTAGCCCTGGAAATAGCGGCGCCGGACACCACCCGGAATAACGATAACAGCGGCTTGTGCCGCCTACGGAGTACTCACCATGGATTTCACCCGTCGCGACACCATCAAGCTGCTCGCCGCCGGCGTCACCGGCCTCGCGGCAGTCAACGCCGCCGCCAACACGCCAAACAAACCCGACAGCAAGTCCGCACTGCATGTGGATGGCGGCCGTACCCTGCTGCCGGCACTTGCCGAGCAGCTTCACGCCGCTCCCGCGCTGATGGACAGCCTGGCGACGGAATTCGCCCCCACCGCGCAAAACCTGGCGACCCAGAAAACCTACTGGCTGGCGTTCAACGGCTGGATGACCGACCGGCTCTCCGGGCCGATCATGAACGGTCAAACCAGCACTGACGCATTGCATCAACAGGCCTGGGCAGTATTTCTGACCGCCTACTGGGGCGGCATGGAGTTGCGGGAAAACTGGGGCATGCCACCGGCCATGGAGCGCCTGGGCATACAGATGAAAGCGCCGTTCACGGAGTTACAGATGGGGCTGGCCAACAATCTGAAAACCCGCTTTCAAGCCATCGACAAGGGCGGCGACGCCTGCCTGGCATTGCTGCCGGCGCTGATGCGGGACGACACCACCTCAGGGGCAGTCTACAACATCGCCTACAACGCCGGCGCCCAGGTGGTGAAAACCGAGGATCCGCCCATCGGTCAGCGCCGCCCACACCGCAAGCCACGGCCCGCCGCCGTGCGTATCAATGCCCGCCACTTCATGCGGGTCGATTACGAATTGCCGTCGCCCATGTACCTTCGGGAATGGCGCTCCGCCTTCGAGCGCACTGTGGTTTCCAAGCCGGATGCCTACGAAGCCATCATCGCCGGTGAGGCCGGTCAGAAAAACCTGCGCGAGATCTGGACCAAGGGCGTGGGATTTGCCAATACCACCTGGGGCGGTGGCGCCAACGACCAGTGGAGCGATGCGTATTTCGACGATACCCTGCACTGGAGCACCGTGGTCAACTTCGGCCTTGAGGCAGTTGGCCTGGCATCGTTCGTCGCCCTGATCAATCAGGAACCGGATACTGCCAGGAAAGCTGTCATGGGAAACACCCTTTACGAAGGCATGGCAATGGGCTGGCTTCTGGGTTTTCTGGATACCGATGGCAAATTGCCTGTGGTGGCGGCTGCGTGATTGACCGAAACATTCACCGCCTGCCAATACTACGCCCCGTACCAGAGAACCGCGAAGTAGTGGCAAGTGGTGCCGCCCATCACAAAAAGATGCCAAACGAAATGGCCGTAGCGCAGCCTTGAATCCGTTGCGAAAAACGCCACCCCCAGGGTGTATGAAATGCCGCCGGCGAACAACCAGAGCAGGCCCTCCGTTGGCATCCTTGCGAGCAGTGGATCGACGGCAAGAATAATAAGCCAGCCCATCCCCAGATAAAGGCCTGTTGAGACAATCGGGTGGTGTTTTCTGGCCAGGACTTTCAACCCCACACCTGCAGCGGCAAGTGCCCACACCAGCCCGAACAGGGTCCAGCCCCAGGGCCCATTGAGTATTCCGAGGGTAAACGGTGTATAGGTTCCCGCAATGAGCAGAAAAATCGCCGAATGTTCGATGACTCTGAACACCCGCTTGGCCTTCCCCGGCACTAGCGCGTGATACAGGGTAGATGAGAGATACAGCACTATCGCCGTGGCGGAAAAGACACTGGCGCCGACAATATTCCCCGCATCCCCATTTTGAACGGCGTGAATGATAAGAAGGGGCGTGCCGACAAGCAGGGCAACCAGTGCCAGTCCGTGACTGATACTGTTGGCGAGTTCTTCACCCAGGGATTGTCGTCGGGAACTGTCCTGGGTCATTTCAAGCATCTAAATCGCCTGCCATTACGGAGATCGCATAACCTGTGTGGTTTGAAACCATTATGACATGCCTGTTGGGCGCCTCTATACGTAAAAACGATACCCCAATCGGGCACAGTCCGGCCATTCAATGCCTGCAATTATTTCCGGATCAGGGGTCACTGTCGGACTACCAAGTCGCCTGCCAACTCGCCCGGCCCATGAACGCCTGTTCAGCCTTGAGACAGGTGAGGCTGAGATTGCCTGTCAAATGTCTTGCACTGCGTTCGAATTGCGCTACTCTGGGGTGTCTTCCGTATGTCATTTATCCTCGATATCTGGCTTAGCCTTTTCGCCTGACCAGGATAAATCATGACTCCATCGCTGCGCATTATCTACCAAACCATCGAAGTGGGCGGCACCGATATCCATCTGTGCACACTTCGCGACACACAACAATTCAGCGATCCCGGTGGCGTGGCCCATGGGCTTGGCATTTCCTCCGCAACCTGGCCAATCTTTGGTGTGGTTTGGCCCTCAAGTATCGTGCTGGCCAATCATATGCTGGACTACAACATCGACGGCAAAAGAATTCTGGAAATCGGCTGCGGGATTGCCCTGTCCAGCTTACTGCTCAATTCACGACAGGCCGATATTACCGCCACCGACTATCATCCCGATGTTGAATTTTTCCTGAGCAGAAACACCAGGCTTAACAAGTCGAAAAATATTGCCTTCGAACGGGTCGACTGGACCAACGACGACAGCCAGCTTGGGCTATTCGATTTAATTATCGGCAGCGATCTGTTGTACGAGGATCATCATGTGCAATTGCTGGCGGATTTTATTCATAACCACGCCAGGCCCGAGTGTGACGCCATAATCATCGACCCCGGCAGAGGTCGAAAAAACAAATTCAGTTCAAGAATGCAGGAATACGGTTTTGAAAGCAGCCACATGAAACCACTGCATACCGACTATCTGGACACTCCCTTCAAAGGCTATATCCTCAGTTTTTCGCGCAAGGCCGAGGCACACAATACCCTAGGCCTTCTTAACCAAACCGATCAAAAATAGCAGAATAACCGCGCCAATTGTGGCCATGATTATTGCACCCAGCAGCCCGCCCGTGGTGATACCGAGCAACCCGAAAATATAGCCGCCCAGTACAGAGCCGACAATTCCAACGACAACATTCCCTACGACGCCGAATCCTCTTCCCTTTACTATCAGGCCGGCAAGCCAGCCCACCAGCGCGCCAACCGCAAGAAATATGATCAAGCTGATGATATCCATTTTTTCTCCTGTTTATTTTTAAATGCAAAGGTATGGTCATGGACGAATACGAGTTTCTGGCAATGTCGAAGCTGAGCGCCAAATTTCCCCAAGACGCCACACATTGAGAATAAGACAATACGGCACAATAGCAATGTGTTTTGAACTGCAATCAATGACACGGGCGGGGAAATGGCGCACCGCGTTTCGCAGGGTTTTTCACGGATTTTTCTTGAATAATCGCTTTTTCATGAAGGCATTCTGCGTCGCGATTTAACGTCGGCGTAATTTTTATAACGGGCTCAAAAATCCTCGCTAAAGGCGCTGAGGTGAAACGCCACGGCTTGTTCCACATCCTCCTGCCCCGCTTCCGACGGTTCCTCCACCTGCCCGCCGGCCAGAACCTGCAACACCCGATGGACGCTGCCGGCCAGTGATTCGGTGTTATAACCACCTTCCAGAATCAGTGCCAGTCGCCCCTCGCAAAGCTCATCCGCCAGCCCCTGAACATAGCCGGCCAGGGCACCGAAACCGTCGAAACTCATGTTCAGGGCGAGATCGCTGTAGTGCGCATCGAAGCCCGGAGAGACCAGGATCAGATCCGGCTGAAACCACTGTGCCGCCGGCCCCAGGATACGGCGAAAAGCCTGCAGTACGGCCGCGTCCCCGGCTGTAGCGGTCAGAGGCACATTGACGGTAGTTCCTTCGCCGCGACCGCCACCGATTTCATCCATATGTCCGGTACCCGGATAGAACGGCGCCGCGCGGTGCACATCGAATAGCAGCACATCGGGATCAGCCCAGAAAATCGATTGGGTGCCATTGCCGTGGTGGGCATCCCAGTCGATGATCAACACTCGGGGGCAGTCCAGGGCCGCCTGGGCATGGGCCGCTGCGACGGCGACATTGTTGAACAGGCAAAAACCGCGGGCCCGAAGGGATTCCGCGTGATGGCCAGGTGGCCGAACCAGGGCAAAACTATGATCCGCCGCGCCGGCGACCACCGCCTCAACTGCGGCTATCGACGTGCCGGCGGCGACTTCGGCAGCCTCGATGCTCCCGGCCGAGACCGCTGTCGTGTCGACATCCAGCCAGGCCTGCTTGCCGCGGTAGGTTTCGATATCATCCAGGTAGGCAGTGGCATGAACCCTGGCCAGTTGCTCGCGCGTGGCGGCCCGGCCGGTCTGAAAGCTCACGCCCTCGACGGGGGATGACGCCAACAGATCCATGATCGCTGACAGTCGCCCGGGGTGTTCCGGGTACTTCCATTCCACATTCAGGGTTTCAAGAATCGAACGAACCCGCCGGTCAAGGCGGTCCTTGAGGAAGGGAGTATTGGAATCGGGCCGATGCTGCAACATCCGATCGTCGTGGAAAACGAAAACCGAACGATCACCTTCCATAACGTTCTTCCTGGCGTTGCCCCTGTGCCTCCAGCCTAGCAGAGATTAAGGCGGGGCGAGTTCCTTGCGTCTGATGGCGGGCGCTCTTTTCCGGCTGTCATTGTGGTTCGACAAAAACCCGGGTGATGATCTGGCCGATGAAACCAGGTATCTGGACGACGGGCGGGAAAGCTCAATTGCTGATCAGAATGATCCCGAGTGCGGCGACGTAGACGGCCAGGATCAAGGCACTTTCAAACCCGATTCGGCCGATGCCGTAGGTCTCCCGTCGCAACATGCCCAGCAGCAGGATGGCCGTCATCAGGATACTGATCAGGCCCCAGGTCATCTGAACCGGCGCCATGTGGTGGTAGATGGATCCGTGGCTATAGCCCGCATCAGCGGCGGCTACAACGAGTATATTGAAGCAGTTAGTGCCGAAGATATTGGCCACTGCCAGGGTCAGGGCACCGATTCGTACCGCCGCGATGGTGGTCACCAGCTCCGGGGTCGAGGTGGCCAGAGCCGTGAACAGACCGCCGATCAGGGTCTCGGACAACCCGGTTCGGTCGGCGATACCCGCCGCTGCCTCCATCAGTATCCAGCCGGCGACCCCGGTCACCGCAGCCATGGCGATAAATCCGAGCCAAACCGGGTTTGATCGGCCACGATGATGTTTTTCGGGCTTGTCGGAAACAGTCTGGCGAGTCAGGCGGGGCAACCACATCGGCGTCGCCTGCGTACGGTGTACCAGGTGCAGGCCGAAGAGATAGCCGTTCTCAGACTACCGGGTTTTGCAAGCGCGAGAAGCCCGACCGGCTTCCTGGACGCCTCCATGAAGCAAATCAACTCAGTTTGGTAAGGGTGAGCGACCTGTTTGTACGGTAATGCTAATTTGTATTAGGGTAGCTACGAATCAATTAACTTAAACTATATACGCCGTTAGATAATTCGGCTGCCGCACCTGCCAGAGGACCCAGAAAATGGGCGCGCCAGTGGCCGCCTCCGATAACCGGTTAACGTGTTGATGCCTTGTCGTCCGCTGCCATCAATTGGCGCGAAAAAGCTGCATAGGTGGTTATCAACGCTCCGACGAAAAGCACCCAGTCAATTGTCACACCGAGCCGGGCAGCGCCATAAGCACCGTAAAAAATCCCCGCCATGGCAACTACCAGACACCAGAGTCTAGACCTAAACCCACCCAGTATAAGTGTGAACCCGATTACGATTGATAAGGTAGGGCACGGGATAAGCGCCGCTGGCGCGGCGTACAAGTAATCTATAGCGGTCGCGTTTTCGAGAAAATGCGGATAGGTCCAGCCAAACCCAAGCATCAATGCCCCGACAACAGTCAGCCACGGTGGGGCAATTTCCACAGCTTCACACCCAAGCCGGGCGCCAACGGCAAGCAGAACAATACCCAAAAGGGCAAATATCGCTCCGTTGAAGAAATTGGCGTAGACCCAAGCCAGGATGCTGACGGAAAGAACGGGTAACGCCAGCGCTAGGCCAGCGGCGCGTTTTGTGGGGCGAAATCGCAGAATGAGAGCCAAAATCAGCGCCGCGAAGTACGCGTGCCACAGGGCAGAAAGCAATTGCCAGTCGTTGGCTATCGTTTTCAGTTCAACCAGTATTGCTTCAGAAGTAGGCATGATGTATTCGGCTGCGAACGGGGTTATTCAATGGCGTAACGTAACCGGGGAGTGATTTGCGACCGATGGATCCTTTGTCATTGCTGTTCATCCCCGTTTGATGAGGACAAGTGATTTAAGGCTTCCTCAGCTTTTTTGTACCCGAGATCGATCATCTCCGATGCGAGATCAAATTCCAGAATCCCGCATGCGCTTCGAGATATTTCTACAAAAACGTCAGGTGGATAAGCTGCCAGCTTCTGCCTTCCGATCGTGCTTTGCATCACGTCAAAGGACAGATTTACTATATCGAATGCATCCCAGTCTTCACCCCTGGGTTTTAATTTCGGCTCTTTAAAGCCTTCAAAAAACTCAACGATTTTTCCGGTAAATGACGATTTATCTTCGCTCTGAGTCTCTTTCCCTCTTGTTATTTTATCCTTTTCATCGACCTTGCCCCCGAGATTAACAGCGATGGTTAAATCTGTTGCGTCACTAAAGGTGGGTGCTATCGGAACGGGGTTTAAAACGCCGCCATCAATAAGCTCGATATCGCCATACATGAAGGGGGTGAAAAACAAGGGTAAGGATACAGATGCTCTGATTGCGTCAAAAAGCTTTCCTGAACACATCCAGAGTTCTTTTTCGTTGACAATATCAGCGGCAACGGCGGTAAATTTAATAGGCAGATCCTCAATGAGGACATCACCCACCAGATCAGTCAGCGTGTGGAATAGTTTATCCCCTTTGACAAGACCGCTCTTTTCCCAGGAAAGATCGAGCAATGTGAGGATATCAACCTTTTTTATTTCACGAACCCAGGCTTCAAAATCGTCCAGCTTTCCAGCGCCGTATATGCCGCCGATAAGCGCCCCCACAGAACAGCCGGAGATTGATTCTATTTTGAAGCCATTTTCCTCAAGCCAGTGAATAACCCCGATATGTGCCAGGCCACGGGCGCCACCGCTCCCCAAAACAAGGGATACTGTTGTTTCGTTCCTTGTTGACATAATGTCGTTGTTCACCCCTTCTCTGACGCTAACCTGGGAGTTAGTTGATACTCGTGTTTTCTGGTCTATTTCAACCAGGTTTCTACCTTTTGCCTATCGGGAACAGACCCGGAGTGCACCAAAACATCATCAACAATAACCGCAGGGGTGCTCATCACACCATAGCTCATCATGGCTTCGGGGCTCGTTTCTTTAACCACGTTGACATCAACGCCGCACTCACTGGCAACCGTTTGGATGATCTCAACGGTTCTGGTACATTTTTTACAGCCACTACCCAACACTTTGACCTGTTTCATTTACTACTCCCTTTTTAGCCTATTGCATTTAGAGCCCAACCCACCACGGTGAAGGATCCCAGCAGTAGCACAAAGATAGTCGTGAGTAACCTCCAGGTCATCACCTGCTTCAGCAATATAAATTCCGGGAAGCTTGCGGCAACGGTGCTCATGCAAAATGCCAATGTGGTGCCAATCGGCAAACCCTTTCCGATCAGACTTTCCATCACCGGAATGACACCGGTGGCATTCGAGTAGAGTGGAATGCCGAGTAATACCGCTGATGGCACAGACCACCATTGCCCCGCGCCGAGGTTACCTTCTATCCAGGAGGTTGGCACAAAACCGTGTAATGCCGCGCCGAGACCGACGCCGATAAAGACCCATTTCCAGACACGGTCGAGAATGTCGAACAGTTCGTGTTTGGCAAATTCCCGCCTGTCTTTAAACGAAAGTCTTTGCCTGCCGGCATCCCGTCCTTCCGTCGGCGCGGCCGATTGGTAGGCTTTTAGGGCAAAGGGCTGAAGCATTCTTTCGGCGCGGATAATGTCGAGAAATGCGCCTCCGGCGATACCCACCATCACGCCAACCGATACATAGATCAGGGTTATCTTCCAACCCACCAGGCTCAGTAAAAGTAGCACCGCGACTTCGTTAATCAGGGGTGACGTCAACAGAAAAGACATCGTAATCCCGATTGGAATACCCGCTGATGTGAAGCCGAGGAAAACCGGAATGCTCGAGCAGGAGCAGAACGGTGTTATCGCACCCGATAGTGAGCCCATGAAATAGCCAATCACCCGGTGCTTTCCGGCCAGATAGTCGCGGACCCTCTCGACATTGAGGGAAGCGCGTGCCAGCGCTATCACATAAATCATCACCACCAGCAGAAAGAATATTTTGGTCGTGTCTTCGACGAAAAAATGCAACGACGACCCCAGCTTTGAATCGGGGTCCAGTCCGAGCAACCCGTAGATCAGCCAGGCTGCGAAATCAGAGAACAGGGAAAGCATTATTCATACCCACATACCCCGGCACGCCACCACGAAGGCCGGGCAATCATTCGAAGGCAGCGTTTATATCTGCGCGTGTGCCCGATATGATCCGCTTTTAACTGCGTGCAGACCACTGTCCAGATCAATTGGTTGCGACTTTAGTCCGATCGCTTTCTTCTTATACCTATTTCGGGCTTCGCGCCGGGGGCAGGGCAACCGTAGACATGGGTTACAGCGTTGGGGCTGCAACCTGGATTACTTGAGGTGTATTAGGCCCTGGTTACAAGGCTTCGCCGGACCGACCGGCCTTTGCCCCACGCAGTTCCGTCATAGCGGAGGAAATCACCCGAATGGCCGAGCGCATCAGCAACCAGACGAGACCAAGGGCAACCACGATATCCGGCCAGCCGGAACCGGTAAGCCAGACAGCCCCCGCCGCCACAAACACCGAAAGATTGGAGGCGATATCGTTCCGGGAGCACTCCCACACGGAACTCATGTTCACATCCTCATAGCGGTGACGCCAGAGCAGGTAGAGACAAAGCCCGTTTGCCGCGAGCCCGAACAGGCTGAAGACCCCCATAACCTCAAACAGGGGGACACTCGGCACAAAAAGCCGGTAGATAATCTGGGCGGCCACGGCACAGGCGGCCAGGAATATCAGCCCGCCCTTGAACAGCGCCACTTTGGCCTTGGTGGCGACACCCCGGGAAACCGCATACAGGCTGAGAATATAGGTCAGGGCGTCGCCCAGGTTATCCAGGCTGTCGGCCAGCAGCGCGGTGGATTGGCCATACAACGCCGCCGCCACGATCACCAGGAACATCACCGCGTTGATGCCAAGCACCATCTGCAACGTTCCCCGCTGCCGTTCGCGCAGGGCCTCTATGGAACAATCGTTATCGCAACATCCGCCCATGGTGAAAACCTTTCTTTAGCACTAAGCCCCGGAGTAACCTTGGCATTGTAGCGGAGGCGGGTACGTAACAAAAACACTGTTATGCCCGGACCGGTATCGCGAGTTCCGAGCGGAAAATGATAAATTGCAAGACCAACACGCCTCTGGCCATCCCCTTGTAGTTTGCCTTCGCGATACTCTTTGCGCCAGCGGGACAGCATAAACGGTTTGATACCCAGGCCTTCGGCCACCTGTTTAACTTGCAGCTCATCCTGTAAGCTGAGTTTGACAGCCTTTATTTTAAAGTCAGCTATGTACTGCCAGGTCTTTCCCGGTTGTGTGAATTTTGGCATCCTGCCACCTCCTGAGTTATCAGAAGGTGTCCACTAAACCGGGGGAACTACAGTGTCCGGTGGAATGCTTTGTTAGCAGTTTGTTCACCATAGATACATGCTGGATTTTTTATTTAATATTTCTAGCTGAAAATATTGTTTGCACTTATCCTGCGTCGTTCCATAACAAACATGAAGCGGCAACAAATGCTCTTCTCTTGGATGACAAAACCGCGCCGCCGGGGCTTTCTCCCAATTAATCAAGCGTAGCCTGCGATCTTTTTCGTCTATATCTGAGCTGCTGCATGTTTCTATGAGCCATGAATCAAAAGACCTATTCTGCAATTTTGAATCGATAGTTTCGGGTGTAAAGAACTCCTTCATATTATGAAAAGAGAACCCGGAACCAATAACCAGAAGATTGTCACAATCCAAATCGTGAAGAGACTCGCCAATCTTTATATGCTGCTCTGGATCCAGGCTGTTGAGAAGTGAAAGTTGGACGCAGGGTATATCGGCATCAGGAAACATGATTTTCAAAGGAACAAACAGGCCGTGATCAAAACCACGCTCTGTATCCAGGTTAGCTTGAATCCCTGCGCCGTTTAATTTCCTGAAAATCTTTTCTGCTAGTTCAGGCTTCCCCGGACAGGGATATTCTATGTGATATGACTCTTCAGGAAACCCATAATAGTCATAAATTAGCGACGGATTATTACCAGCCGTTATCGTAGGTACGCTTTCTTCCCAGTGGGCGCTGATCACAAGGATAGCCGAAGGCTTATTAATTTTTTTTGAAATGGTTTTTAAGCAATCAACCATCTCTAAATGTGCCTTATCGCCGAGAAGCGGCATCGGTCCGCCACCATGAGAGAGGAAAATCACTTGACGATTATTCATAGCGGGCCATCTCCAAAAATTATCTGCTAACGCCGCCAACAGGCGACCATTTGTAGTGGAGCCGGAGGCTCAACGAAAAATGGGTCGCGCTGCCTGGCCTTGTTAGGACTTCTAGTATATAGTTGTACGGTATTTCCGTACACAAAGGTGGCCTTATGGACACAATCAGCGTAAACAAATTCAGAGACAACCTGAAAAGCGTTGTAGAACAGGTAATTAGCCGTCACGAGCCGCTCAAGGTAACCAGGAGGGCGGGAGAAGCTTTTGTAGTGATGAGCGCCGACGACTGGGAGAGGGAGCAAGAAACGCTTTACGTGCTCCAAAGTAAGAGCCTCATGCAGCAAATTGCCAGCTCTCTTGAAACCCATACCCATGGGAAAGGCTACAGGCCAACCGATGAGCAGATGAATGAGATCACTGGTATTTGAGGGCAATACCTGGGAAGCGTACGAAGTCATGCGCGAGAAGGACAAGCGACTCCACAAAGCGCTATGTAAATTGCTCAAAGAAATGCTCCGATCTGATGATCCTTCATCGGGCCTCGGAAAACCTGAGCCACTCAAACACAACCTCTCAGGCCTTTGGTCAAAGCGAATTTCACAGAAAGATCGCTTGATATATCGTTTCGAAGATAAGGCCATTTATATCTTCGCTATTGGCGGGCACTACGACCAGCCCTAACGCCAAAAGCAGACGCTGAACTAGCACCACGCATTAAACTCTACACCCAATTCTCTTTTGCCTCTTTTTTTGGCTTCTTGCTCGGTATCTTGTAGGGAATCATGGATTGACGCCCCATTTTCATAAACGTTGAGATACCAACCTACGCCACCAACGGAATTGAACTGCTTGTCAAACAGGCGATTGAACTGTCGGCGCCAGTTGTAGATCTGCTGTGCGCTGATGCCCCATTCCTTGGCTACTCGTGCCGTAGTTACTCCTTCTTTTTCTGAGCGATTCACCACTTCTCTGCGAAACCCTTCGGTCTATGCTTGCGTCATCTTACGTGCCATTTCGGACACCTCCATATAGATGAATTTAACTATACAGGGTGTCTACTATTCGTGCGTAACTTGGTTCGCTAACGCTCTAGATAATCGGCAACGGCGCAGCCGTTGTCCAGCGCCGAAGGCGCGCAGTTAATCGCATTGTTATGCAGCGGTGAGCTCGACTTTATGAACCTTATCCAATTTGATGGTCTTACCTGCATGCCAAAGGTCATACGCACCCTGCATGGTGAGCCAACTCTGTGGTGTACGGCCTAACGCCTTGGAGAGCCGCAATGCCATCTCGGGGCTGATGCCGCTCTGCTGCTTCAAAATCCGGTTCAAGGTAGACGGGGAGACGTCCAGCCTCTCCGCCAGATAGCGGCAGCTTAGTCCGTAAGGCTCCATATATGTAGCCAGTATGAATTCGCCAGGGTGTGGAGGGTTGTGCATAGACATCAGTGGTAATCCTCATAATCAAGCAGATACGCATTGCCGTCTGAGAATTCGAAGGTGAGCCGCCAGTTTCCGCTTACGGTAATGGCCCATATACCCTTTCGGTTCCCCTTGAGCGGGTGCAACCCGTATCCAGGAATATCCAGATCAGCCATCTCAACTGCGGTATCCAGGGCTGCCAGCTGCATTCTCAGTCGTTTGGCGTGGTTTGCCTGGATGCCGCGTGTGCTCCCTGTCTCGTAGTACCGGCGCAATCCTTTGTGCTTGAAAGACTTGATCATGAGTCATAGTGTAGCGTGTTGCGCAACGCTGTCAAGCTGCATAACGCCAAGCTCACCGGTAAATTGGGAGCGTAGCGAGTAATTTATCCGTGTGCAGCTTTTTGTTAGGCATAGTCGGAGCAAGCCCCCTATTTTAAGCAGCACTTCTTGTATTTTTTTCCACTACCACATGGGCACTTTTCATTACGCCCAATCTTCCTAGATTTTCTAGTTGCTGTTTTGAAGTTAACCTTATTTTTTCCTTTCAATGACTGCGGCTTAGGAAGATCCTTAGTGGCCTTGTCCATTTCATCTGACTGTTCCCATTTAAACTCTTTATTAACACCAAATCTTAACCTTTGGGATTTGGTACCAATGCACACACCGAACCATTGATCAGCCTTCTGATCATATTTCCTGATCTCACAATGACGATCTAACCGCTTCGCAGCCTCAGCATCTGAGTCATTGTTACAGTGAATAGTAAGCCCCGTACTTCCTTCACTTATGCCAAGTGTTAAATCATGATGTTTACCATCTTTTTGCCCCAATTCAACTAGCTTCGATATCCCGTCATTAATCATTTCGATTGTGTCGCCACTAAGTGTCAATAGCATAAAACCGAAAGCTACAGTGGCAGAATGTTCACGCAATTCAATGTCTTTAACCAAGTTGTCGAAGTGCGTTCCTTCGTACTTTGTTAATATCCCATCTGGAATCTCACTACCAGGAATACCATCTCTTCTCGTCAGCATTGCAAGATCTAAGTCAGCGCAAATGTCATCTCCTAGCTGCATCATTGTGTATTCACCATCCATCCAGAGATTTTGTTTTAGATGGTATGACAAGATCGTTAGCTCGTGCGTGGATAATATTTTATCGCCATATAGCGTTCTTCGGTTGACGTAGCTTAGAAAGTGCAAAGGAGACCTTAGTATCTCTGTTACAACATCCAAGAAGAAAACATCCATCACAAATGCTGGCTTGATCAAATCAGTAGGTTTTTGCTTGAGGAACTGCCTAGCTTGAAATGACAAAGCGGGATAGTGATCAGATACCACGCAGAAGGGATAGATTTCTTTAAATTCTCTTCTGATGGTTATTTCATTACCCTGTTCGTCTAAGAGCCTATAGTTATTGTCAGATAAATAATTTGAACATGAAAAGGCTTGATCATATGCATCTTGAACTGCTTTTTTAAAGTCATCCTTTAGAGATAAGTCGTTCCCTTTGCGGGCAGCTATAGTTAGTTTCTTTGACTTTGCCTGCAATACTATTGCTCTATTTGCAAACACAACAAGAACGTCTATTTCACCAGCTTTATTGCGCTTCGCATCTACAATATCAACATTCTGAAAAACTCGCTTTTCTCCGAAGACCTGCGTAAGCCTTCTGCTTGAAAATCTTTCTGTAAATTCACCGCGATGACTGTACTGGTCAACTAAAACCGGACACTTTTTTCTGAGCATTTTCAAAGTTAATAGGCGACACGCTGCCGTT
>PABE01000102.1 GCA_002702725.1 Porticoccaceae bacterium | reverse complement strand
TCGGGGTGACAAGACGGCTATTGAACTTTTCCTGGCCGCCATCCGAGGCTGGGAAGCCGGTCTGCGGCGGCATTTCTCCGCGAAACCCGATGGCCACGCATAAGCGTAAGTGCTGAAGATTCAAGGGATATGGCCCACAAAGCCCGACTCCTCGATGGCCTTGAGGATATCGTCCTTCGGAATCGCGCAGCATGATTCGGTTGACACGATTGCCTGCTTCTTTGAATAGTCCACCTTGGCATTCAGCACACCCGGCACGCCCTTGAGGCGGTTCTGCAATGCAACCGCGCATCCTTCGCAGGTCATTCCGTCGATGGCGATGGTGGTGTCGGTAACGAGCGGACTTTCCACCACGGTTTCACTGGCAGTGTCCCGGTTGGCAAGCAGAAAGCCGACATAGTTCGGAAAGAGCAAAAACGCGACCGCCAAGGCTGTCACGGCCCAGAGCATGACCTTGTTCATTGCCATCATGCTGAAGCGACGCTTTTGAGCAGAGCCGCAGCAATCGGCGTTGGCGATTCCCCCAGCCGCCGACGCTGGGGGACAACAACCATGTCCAGCATCGGAAGCCGCCTTCTTCGGACGATAGGTGAAGTAGAAGGCTGCCGCCAGGAAGCCAAACGTCACCACGATGAATAGCGGCCGATACGTTTCGAGCGTGGCGGCAATTCCGACGCCGGAAACACCGACCGCCAGCAGAAGCAGTGGCAACCAACAGCAGGCCGAGGCCATGATGGCTGAGAAGACCGTGCCGATCTTGGCAATCCGTTCGCCGCGATTCGATGGCGGCCTGACGAGCGTCGCGGCTGGTCCGATTTCAGTGTCGTTCATGGTCAGTTCCTCCTGAGCGATCTTGATTCCTTTCGTCACGCTGCCAAGGCAGCACGCGCCCGACGGGTTCTCCGTTTCGCAGCGGCAACCGGGGTCTTTCATCTTCGCCCGAATGTCCTGCAAAGCGTCGCTGCGGCCCTTCGTGCGGAACTCTTCCTTGATGCTGGCGACTGAGTGGCCGAAGCAGTAGCAAAGCGGCCGGTCTCCCACCTTTTCCTTGACGCCGACGGGCATACGCAACTGAGACTTCAGGAAGGTGCGGTCGCTGGTCTCGGAAAAGTAGACGACATCGCATTCCTGGGAGTCGCAAAACCGCCAGCCCGTGTCACCTTCGAGCGGCGAGCAGCCAGGGCCGCCGTTTCTCTCTGTGTCGCAGGATGCCTGCTCGTCGCCCTCGAACTCGCGGGCAAACTCTTCGTTTAGCAACGCCCGCAACGTGTCCAGACCGACGCGCTTTCCCTTGCTGTCGCACGAGGGGCAGATCGGTCTCGATTGGGTTGTCGTTTCGACGGGCATCGGGTGCTTCTCCCAGAATCAGATTGCGCAGCAGGTTCCTTTTTTGTATTATGCACCTTGCATCTGAGTGCAAGGTCAAGGCCGTTTTGAAGATTCGGAGCGATGGCCGCAACATCCTCAATTTGAAAGGGTTCGATGAGCAAACGGTACACCATCAGCCAACTGGCGCATGCGGCCGACATCCCCACCACGACGGTCCGCTACTACGAGCGGGTCGGACTGGTCGAGCCGGAAGACCGCAGTGCGGGCAATTATCGTCTCTACAGCGAGGAATCCCTCCGCAAGCTGAAGTTCATCCGGTCAGCGCAGGCCATCGGCTTCACGCTGGATGACGTGAAGGCCCTCCTTTCCACGCCGAGCAACACGGCTGCATCTTGTCGAGAAGTGCAGTCGCTCATCGAAAACCGGCTTGTGGAGGTCGATCAACGGCTCAAGGACCTGCGACACGTCCAGCGGGTCTTGAAAGCGTCCTTGGAGAAATGCAAGGACACGGAACTGACCGATTGCTGCCACGTCATTGAGACGTTGCGAGAAACTTCGGGGGCCAGGTGATGACTACCAACTTGGACGAATGTGGTAAGTTCTCCCCATGAAAACATTTGCGTGGTATTTTCTGGCTGCTTTTGCCGAGATCGGCGGTTGCTTTGCATTTTGGGCGTGGCTGCGGCTCGCCAAGACCGTTTGGTGGGTCGTGCCGGGAATGTTCTCGCTCGCCCTATTCGCCTTCGCGCTGACGAAAATCGATTCGAGCCACGCCGGACGAGCTTACGCGGCCTATGGCGGCATTTACATCGTGTCGTCTCTTTTCTGGCTGTGGGCCGTCGAGAAGGCCCGACCGGACCGATGGGATGTTTTAGGAGCGTCGATTTGCACTATCGGATCGCTCGTGATTCTCTTCGGTCCACGACCTCAATAGCGCGCTTTTCGACTCTTTTTCGTCAGCGGCAGGTTACCACGCGGGAGAGGACAGTGACTTCGGCAAGAGCGTTTCGGGTGTCGCGCCCGCCCTGGATCAACACAAGCCCAACGTGAATGCAATGTCACTGCAATGTCGAATCGGGGCGACAAGACTCCATTAGAACTTTTTTGCTCCGCTCTTTGTGACCTGCAAACATCCGATCCCGCCGCTTTTGCCGGGCTAAAAGCCCTGATCGGACAAAACCGTAAACAGCTGAAGTGATTCGCTTCTCGCCTTTCAAAGCAAGGCGGAAAGCGGTTCACCAAACAGCTTTCTTGAAGCCCTTGCTAAACAAAGTTTGATTAGCGGCTCCTTCGCTGGCACGATCGCGCAAAGACGCTTGGAAAGGCTTCTTTGCTGATCACCTTTTTGTGTTTCTGGCTGCGCGTACGCGAAAGCGTTCCGGGCTCGCCTTTCCAAGCGTTTTAAATGGAGACCCAACCCGATGACTACCTCACCTGCTCCAAGCGAAGGCCCGAAGGAACAGAAAGAAACTGAAGGCTGCCTTGATGCAAGCGATCAACAGGCAGAGCAAGAAGTTCTTGATGATCCAATTAAGCAAGAACAGTATCGTCAGGAATACCTCCGTCAGCTCCGGCTCCGGTCGTGTCCCGGTTGCGGTGAGAGCGATCCACTTTAGGCTGTCGGCTGAGCGGCTCCAAATTTCGCTCGGGCGAAGAGCGATGGCGGAGGAACCACACTGCCATCGCTAGGAGCGGACTGCCGTCGGTGAGTCCCACAGACCCGGCGGAGGACACCGCCAGATTCCGTTCGGTCACGGCATGACGTGGCGCGCATTCCGTCCGTACTGAAACTGAAGCACAGACTGGAATTCACGATCTAACCAAGGACACGCCCTCCTGAGCAACTTGGCAGGAGCGATTAGCAGCATTGGTCTGAGGACCGCGGGTCTTGCGGCAAGAGCGTAGTCGGGGCGGTCGGTGTGGCGGACGCATTCCGCCGAGCAAGTTGGCGACCGCGCTCCAGAGCCATGAACTCTAGAGGCTGGAAAGTGGCTGGTTGCTCTACCTCCAGCAAGTTGCCAGTCGAGGACTTCGTCTGTCCGCTTACTCCTCGCTACTGAGCGTCTGGAGCAGGTCAATGATTTCCCGGTAGCCTTCGCGGTCCAGCCTGGCATCGGCATCCTCGTAGGTGCCTGCCGATCCGTCCCAGGCTCGGACTCTTCAGTTTTAGCGCCGCGGCGAACAAGAATTGGAATGATCCGTTTCTGCCGCATCACGACCGCAGTAGTCAACCACCAGATCCAATCCGGCGACGGAACACGCAGCAGCCAACCGGCGGGACAGGCCACAAACGTGATGCACCGTCTGAGTGCCTTAGGGCCCGGCCAGTGCTGAGGACCGGCCAGCCCGGAATATCGTGCGCTAGCCTCACAGGGCAAACTCCGCTACGAGGGCTTGCTCTCTGGCGATGGTTCTTCCGCGGAACCTAATGCCTCCGCATCGGGGTCGATGGCTCTTCTTCCCGTGAAGAACTCCGCGCTTTTTTGGATCAGCACGTAGAACAAAGGTATGAAAAAGATCGCCAGGAAAGTTGCGGACAACATGCCTCCGACGACTCCGGTTCCCAGCGAGCGACGCCCTGCCGCACCGGCACCAGTGGCAATGGCCAGGGGGACCACGCCCATAATAAATGCCAAGGAGGTCATCACAATCGGGCGGAAACGGATTTTGGCCGCTTGCACTGCGGAGTCGACGATTCCCTTACCTTCCTTACGAAGAGCGACAGCGAACTCGACGATCAGAATGGCGTTCTTCGCCGACAGTCCGATCAGCGTTAATAGACCAATCTGAAAGTAAATATCCTGGGTGTAGTTTCGCAAGTAAACAGCAATCAGAGCGCCCAGAACGGCCAAAGGGACCGCCAGGAGCACAGCGATGGGCAGTGACCATCGCTCGTACTGGGCGGCGAGCACCAGGTATACGACAAGCAGGCCAAAGGCGAGGACCATTGGTGCCTGGTTGCCTGCCTTGATTTCCTGGTAGGACGCGCCGCTCCATTCAATGCCATAGCCGGAGGGGAGATGTTCGGCGGCCAATTCGCGAATCGTCGCCATAGCTTCCCCACTACTGACGCCAGCCGTAGGAGCCCCGGTGATCTCGACCGCTGGATATCCGTTGTAGCGACTGACGAGGTTGGGACCGGCGCGGAATTTCATGTCCATGATGGCCGACAGGGGGACCATTTGCCCGGCATTGTTGCGGACATAAATGCGCTCAATATCGCTCGGTGAATTGCGGACCTCCGACTCTGCCTGAAGTTGCACGCGCCAGATTCGGCCAAAGCGATTGAAGTCGTTGACGTACAGCGCCCCGAAGTAGGCTTGCATCGGCTCGAAGACGTCGCTGAGCTGAACGCCCATCATCCGCGTCTTCTCACGGTTCAGATCAACAAAGACTTGCGGCAGTCTCAGCCGTAGCGTCGCGTTGAGTCCTGTCAGGTCAGAGTGTTGCCTCGCCGCGGCCAAAAAGCGGTTGGTGGCGCCCGCCAGTTCCGACACGGTTCCTCCGCCTACTTGCTGAATCTCGATCGTGAAGCCTGCACGCTGCCCAAGCCCCTGAATGGGCGGCGGATTCAGCACGAGGACAAGACCTTCGGAGACCGCTTGCGATAGCTCTCGAGAATCGGCGATTAGCGCCTGGGCTGAAAGTGCCGGATCTTCCCGCTCGTGGAACGGCTTGAGCTGGACAAAGAACACCCCCGAATTGGTGCTCGCCGCACCACCTCCAAGCATGTCGTAGCCGACAAGCCCAACGACATGTTCCACCGCAGGGTGTTCTTTAAAGAACTTTTCGCCTTTCTCAATGACGCTCTGGGTTCTGTCCATCGAGGCTCCATCCGGGAGCAGGGCGATTCCTATCACATACCCCTGATCCTCATCCGGCAGAAAGCCGGCCGGGACTATATTACTGAGACGATACGTAGCAAAACATAGTAGGCCGAATACCACGAGCGTCACCAGCGCACCGCGAATCGCGAGCTTCACTCCGGCCGTGTATCCCGTAGTGATCCAGCCGAAGACCTTGTCGAACGCGCGGAACAGAATGTTCTTCTTTCCGTGGCCAGGCTTCAAGAGCAGGCTCGCCAGGGCAGGACTTAGCGTCAGGGCGACCAGCCCTGAAATTGCGACGGAGAGGGCGATCGTTACGGCAAACTGCTTATACATCTGGCCGGTAAAGCCGCCAAGAAACGCCACCGGCACAAACACGGCGGAGAGGACAAGCACGATGGCAATCACCGGACCCGTCACCTGCTCCATCGCTTTGATGGTGGCTTCGTAGGGACTCAAATGCTCTTCGTGCATGAGTCGTTCGACGTTTTCGACCACGACGATGGCATCGTCCACCACGATCCCGATGGCCAACACCAGCCCGAAAAGAGTGAGCGTGTTGATGGAAAAGCCGAGTATCAGCAACCCAGCGAAGGTTCCAATCACCGCAACGGGAACCGCCAGCAGGGGAATCAAGGTCGCCCGCCACGACTGCAGGAAGACGAAGACCACGATGATCACCAGCACCACCGCTTCAAGCAGCGTGTGGACCACCTTCTCGACCGAATCGCTGATGAACGTCGTCGTGTCAAAGGGAATGCTCCAGGTAATTCCGGCGGGAAAATCACGGGCCGCCTCCACCATGGTTTCCCGGAGCGACTCCATCGTCGTCAGCGCATTCGCTCCACTCTGGAGATTGATCAGCAGCAAGGTAGTCGGCTGCCCGTTCAAGCGGCTTGCCATGTTGTAGCTTTGCGCGCCGAGCTCGATGCGTGCCACGTCTTTGAGCCGGACGATCGCCCCTTCGGGCGTCGCACGGAGAATGACGTTCTCGTAGTCACTCACTTCGCTGAGGCGGCCCCGCGTCAAGACAGGCAGAGTCAGCGCGACTTCCTCTCCTGTCGGGCGCTGACCGACCATACCGGCAGGAAACACGGCGTTCTGATCTCGTAAGGCGTTGGCGACATCGGAAATCGTCATCCCTTTCAAGGCCAGCTTGTCCGGATCGAGCCATATCCGCATCGAGTAGTCACGATTCCCAAAGACTGTTGCGTCACCCACACCGGGGACCCGTTTGATCCGGTCAAGCAGGTTGATGGTGGCGTAGTTGCTCAGGTACAGGTCGTCGATGGTGTCGTCGCTCGATTCGAGCGCCACGAGGCCCAGGATGCTACTGGAAGCCTTTACCACCGTAATCCCGTTGCGGACCACTTCCTGGGGCAGCTTGGGTTCGGCAATCGCCAGGCGGTTCTGCACCTCCACTGCGGCCATGTCCTGATCGGTCCCAATCTCGAACGTAACGGTAATCTTGCAGCTTCCGTCATTACTGTTCTGAGAACTGAAATAGATCAGGTTCTTGATCCCACTGAGTTGCTGCTCAATTGGAGCTGCCACCGACTCGGCCACCGTCTGGGCGTCCGCCCCGGGATAGATGGCTGTGATCTGCACCTGGGGGGGCGTAACTTTCGGGTACCGGTCAATTGGTAAGACGACAATGGAGACCGCTCCCGCAATCACGATCAAAAGCGAAAGAACGATTGAGAAGACGGGTCGATCAATGAAGAAGCGGGAGATCATGAAACACTCTTAAAAACAAATACGGCTATCGCAATTAGGGGCGTGCGAATCCAACGAGCGGATTGCGCCGGGTTATGGGGCCTCGGCAACGCGCCCATCATGGACCCTGTCCCGCCGCAGAAGTCGGTTCGGGAGGGTCGCTCACGGGAATCACCGGTGCCCCTGGCCGCAACATCATGAGTCGGTCCACAATGATCTGTTCTCCTGGCTTCAATCCCTCTTCAATGATCCAGAGATCGCTTCCCGACCACTGGCCCAATTCCACCGGACGCGACTCGACCCGGTTCTCGCTGTTCACCAAGTAGACATTCGCCCCAACCGGAGATTGAAGGACGGCCGCCTGAGGAATGCGGATTACATTGGCGCGTTGTGGCCCCATAACGGTGGCATGAATGAATTGCCCGGGAATCAGCAGCCCCTCCTGATTGGGAAGCGTTCCTCGCACGACCATGGTGCCCGTGCTTTGATCGATCTTCACGTCCTGAAAGTTGATCCGTCCTCGATAGGGATAAGTCGTGCCGTCGGAGAGGGTAATTTCCAACTCCAGCTCCTCCGTCGGGGGAGCGATGATATCGCCTTCCGACACCTGGCGTCGGAATCGAAGGATCTCCGTTTCCGTGACTGGGAAACGCACATACATGGGGTCGACCTTGTGAATTGTGGCCAGTTGTTGGCTTCCGCCGGCCGCAATGTAGTTCCCGATGTCGACGAAGACCTGGCCGATCCGGCCAGTGACGGGAGATTCAATGCTCGCGTATTCGAGTTCCAACTCGGCAGCCGCAATCTGTGCCTTCTGAAGCTGTACATCGGCTAAGGCAACGTTGTAGGCAGCCTGAGCCTCGTCCACCCGTTGTTGCGACGTCGCCCTGTCCCGGCTCAGATCTACCTGACGCTGCAAGGAATCCCGAGCCTGTTCAAGTACGGCTTCCGCGCTTTTCAGGCGTGCCCGGGCCTGCAGCAGTTCGACCTCGATGGAACGCGGATCAATCTGGAACAGCTTCTGCCCTTCTTCGACGAGTTGTCCTTCCTGGAAATTTCTCTCGGTAATATGACCCGCGACGCGAGCTCGCACGTCGACCACCTGCGAGGCTTCCGTTTGTCCGAGGAACCGTAGCTCCAGGGGCACCATTTCTTCGTGGATCGTGACAACCTGCACGGGAATTGGTGCAGCCGGAGCTGAGACGGCCGGATCACGCCGAGGCGCAAGATCTCCGCTGGCGAAAAAATAGTAAGCGGCAGCCAGCACCCCCGCGAGGACCAACAAGGGGACGACGCGGCGCACCACGTGACCCATCATGGATAAGGCGCTCCGGCGGGAAGAAGTTGCACTCATTCTCATCTGTTCCTGTCGCCTGAGATTCGGGGAATCCTGGACCGGATGCCGGCGGATTGCCTTCGGTCCAGGAATTTTGGTGATCGTAGGCGAGTTCGAGGGGCCGCGACGGTCAAGTCAGATGACTGGTTTGCCTCCGATTCGCCGAATTGCAACTGCTGGCAGGGGCGTTTGACTTCGGCTTTCTGCTCATTCACGGCCGCCTGATACCCGCTCGGATCGGCTTCGTAAAGCAGGATTCCCTGCTTCACTTCGGCCCTGCTTTCGCTGGCGTTCTGGCTCATTGCTTAGGCTCCCCCTCGCGTTGTCTCCGTTCAGAATCAGAGAGAATTCCGCGAAAAATGATATCGACTATGTCTTCAGCCTGTTCACGCAAGCCCTTCTGCCGACCGGCGACGTGGTTGGTGAACATGGTTCCGTAAACAAGATCACTGATGACTGCTGTGATGCGATGAACTGGCATGGCGCGCACTCGTTCGGCATCAATGAGGGCCTGATAAAACTGCTGCCATCTCCCAAGGTTTTTCTCGCGGTGCTCGATATAGGTGGGCTTGTTGCGATCGCGGAACAGAGCGCGTTCCTGGATCAGGAGTTCGGCG
>PABE01000101.1 GCA_002702725.1 Porticoccaceae bacterium | reverse complement strand
CCGAGCATATGAAGGCGTTTCGGGATGTTCGCGGTATGGGGGTGGAGCCCTACGACGGCATAACCGAGGTCTGGCTGAATGACCCCCTCGATCTGGACATGGGCGCCGATCTCAGTGATGAGATCATCGCCGCCAACCAGATGCTGATCGAAGATGAGGCGAAATTTGTCGACCTTACGGGCTCCCGGGTTTTTATCGTCCGTGAGCACGAGGTTTTCATGACGCCCCCGCGGGGAGACTTCTACAAGATTATTATCTGTGATCGTCGCCTGCCCTCGCTCAGCCGTGAACAGTTTCAGGACTACTGGCTTCAGCACCACGCGCCCCTCGCACTGTCTGTGCGCGAGCGCGGCTACGCCCCGCCCATGCTCGGCTATATTCAGAATCACACCCTGGATTTGCCGATGCTCGAGCCATTCAAGGTGGCGCGGGGCATGACCGGGGAGGCCTATGACGGCATCGCGGAAATATGGCTTAGTGAGATGGACGACCTGAACAAACTCGACCATACGGATCCCGAGCAGCTAGCGGTGAACCAGATGTTGCTGGACGATGAGCTGAAATTTGTCGATTTTCCCGGTTGCAGTGTCTTCATGACCGTCCCGCACAGGATTTTTTGACCTCTCAAAGCGCTTCCCTTGGGTGTTCGAGCGTCGTTACAATCTGGTAACCCTCGAAACCTATAACGATAGAAAAAGGAGAAAAAGTTATGGCGGGTGACTATCAGGATAAACCCGTTCTTGTCACCGCTGCGGCGGCGGGCATAGGCGAAGCTACCGCCAGGGCTTTTGCCGCGCAGGGTGCCAGACTCATGCTGTCGGATATCAACGAGGAGGGCGGTCAGAAGGTCGCCGAAGAACTCCGCAGTCAGGGTGTCGATGCCCACTTCCTGCGTGCCGACGCCACCAATGAAGAGGACATCAAGGCCCTGGTGGCCAAAACCGTTGAAACCCTGGGCGGACTGTCTGTGGCTGCCAATATCGTCGGTGATGTTGTGGGCGATGCCTTTGGGCCGGAATTCCATACTCAGTCCACGGAGGGCTGGAACGGCACCATTGCCGTCAGCCTGAACAGCGTTTACCTGAGCATGAAACATGAAATCGCCTATATGATTGAGCACGGGGGCGGTGTCATTGCCAATGTCACATCCCTTGCAGCCCTTCTCTATGTGCCGGAATCCGGCGCTGCCTATGCGGCGGCCAAGGCCGGGGTCGTTCAGCTCACAAAATTTGCTGCGCTTACCTATGCCGATCGCGGCGTCCGGGCGAATTGCATCGCGCCGGGGGTGACCCCTACCGCGGCGTATTTCAAGGGCGGTGAGGAAATGGGCAACGCGGTGATCAACAAGCTGCTGGAGGGGCATGCCATCAAGCGATTGATTGATCCCAGCGAACAGGCAGAGGCAATTTTGTGGCTCTGTTCGGACCGCGCCTCCATGGTTACCGGTCAGGTACTGCCGGTGGACGGTGGCTGGACTGCTCGATGAACTGTGTGCGGGAATAAGAGAAGGGCCGCGATTGCGGCCCTTTTTGTTAATGGCAAGGGCGGGTCGAGCCTCAGCCCTTGACCATCTTGGCCAGGGCCCGCATATTGCCTTCCCGGTCCGCATGTCCCGGCATGTTGGTAATAAAGGCCGATACCCCTAACTCCTCCAGCCGATCCAGTACGCCCCGGACTTCCTCCTCGGTACCGGCAACGGTGTCGAAGTTCGCCAGATAGTCGGTGAGTTCCGGCCCCAGCTCGTCAAGCAGCCGGGCATTCTTGCCCCCGGCAACCACGTGCTCGGTGGGATCGTAGCGCCGCTGCAGTTCAGCGAGGGTGGGTTTCAGGTTTTCCGGTACACGGGCCAGCAGTTCCGGGGTGCGGATGGCCATGCCGTTGACCACGATAAAGGCCTTGAGGTCATCGATGGCCTGTTCTCGGGTCGGTCGAATTGAACAGAAGGAGGTAACCCAGATGTCGATGGCATCCGGGTCACGGCCGGCCGCTTTCGCCGCGTCTTTTACCGCTTGAATCTTCCGGGCGGTGAAGTCCAGGTCCATGCTGGTAAACATAATTACGCCGTCGGCTTTTTCACCGGCCAGCTTCAGGGCCTTGGGACCGAAAGCGGAATAGTACACCGGGGTTCTCTCGGGGTATTGCAAAGGCGAGACCGGACGGCCCTCCCATTCAATGGCCTTACCGTCGACCAGGTCGGTGAAGGCGTTCCAGTAATCCCTGATTTCCTTCTGGGTTGCGGGTTTGCGTCCCACCGCCATGACATTGCTGCCGCCGGTGGCCAGGCCCAGCACCATGCGGCCGCCGCTCAGGGACTGCAATGAACTCATGGCGCTGGCCACGGTGAGGGGGTGGCGCAAAAAAGGAGAGGTCACGAAGGGGGAAATAATGGCGTCGGTCTCGAGGGCCGCCAGGGTCATGGAAATGTAGAGCTCTCGCCAGCCGGCGGGGGAGTCGCCGATACCGACGATGTCGTAACCCAGCTCCCGGGTCAGACGCAGTTCGTTGCGGAATTTTTCGAGGCTATCGCCCCACATATGGCAGACGCCAAGTTTCATGGCAAGGTATCCTTAGTGTGATAATGTTGACTTGATTAGTGTTAACAGGCCCTGGTATTAACAGGCGCCATGTAAGCAGCGTTACTGAGTATTGAATCAGTAGCCCGCTATACCGTCAATGTCGCTCCCTGGCCGGATACCGCCGGCGTGGGGATTCATAAGGAAACCGCCAGTGGCCCCGACACCGCCTCATTCCGCTGCCGAGAACCTTGTCACCATCGACGATGTGACCTTCGCCTATGATTCCAGGGTTATCCTTGAAAATATTTCCCTGAAGGTGACCCGGGGCAAGGTTGTCGCGATCATGGGCGCCAGTGGCTGCGGTAAAACCACGCTATTGCGGCTGATCGGAGGCCAGCTTAAACCGGCATCGGGCAATGTGCAGGTTGGTAATCTGTCGGTGCCGACGCTCAATACCGCGGAGTTGTTTCGACTGCGGCGCAAGATGGGCATGCTGTTTCAGATGGGCGCGTTGTTCACCGATATGAATGTCTTCGACAATGTGGCGTTTCAGATGCGGGAGCACACCGATCTGCCGGAGACCGCAATCCGCGATCTGACGTTGATGAAGCTCCATGCCGTGGGGTTGCGGGGCGCCTGGAACCTGATGCCATCGGAGCTTTCCGGGGGTATGGCCCGGCGGGTGGCGCTGGCCCGGGCGATTGCCCTGGACCCCATGCTTGTCATGTACGACGAGCCGTTTGCGGGCCTGGACCCCATTTCCCTGGCCATTGTCGGTCGACTGATCCGTACCCTCAATGATGCCCTGGGTGCTACGTCTATCATCGTCACCCACGATGTCCAGGAATCACTAAAGATTGTCGACTATGTCTACCTGATGTCCGATGGGGTGGTTATGGCGGAAGGGACCGTGGCGGATATCCAGCGTTCCGACGACCCGTTTGTCCGTCAGTTTGTCGACGCCCGCGCCGACGGTCCTGTGCCGTTCCACTACCCGGCGCAGGAATACCAGGCGATGCTCATGGAGTCATGAATGGCGCCGCCGGCGGTAACCGAATTTTTTATATTAATAAGGAAACATAATGGCGAGATTTGATAACAAAGTTGTTCTGGTTGCTGGCGGTGCCAGCGGTATCGGTGCCGCCACCAGCGAGCGGTTTGCCCGGGAAGGGGCCCGGGTGGTGATTGCCGATATCAAGGACGATGCGGGGCAGGCACTGGCAAGCGAATTGGCCAAGCTCGGTGCAACTGCGGTTTACCGTTATTGTGACTGTACTGAATCCAATCAGGTAGCCCAATTGGTCGACGGAATCGTCGACGAATTTGGCGGCCTGGATATCGCCGCCAATGTGCTGGGCGGAGGTCACGTCACGGATGCCCCCGGCAGCACGGTGCATACCACCTCGGAACAGGCCTTTGACGGTACCATGGCCATTTCACTTCGCAGTGTCTTTCTGCTCATGCAACAGGAGCTGGAGTACATGATGAACCATGGCGGGGGGGTTATCGTCAACGTATCGTCCATGGCCTCGCTGGCGGCGGAAAAGCATGCGACCCTCGCCTATGGCATCGCCAAGGCGGGACTCAACCACCTGACCCGTTTTGCGGCTGCTGACTACGCTCGCTACAACATTCGCGTTAACGCCATACTGCCGGGCACCACGGCGACGCCACTTTTACGTAGCCTGTTCAGTGAAGAGCAGATTGTCGAGATGTGTGCCGGTCAGCAGGCGATCCCGCGCGCCGTTGAGCCCGACGAGCAGGCCAATGCCATTCTCTGGCTGGCGTCGGACGAGGCCGCCATGATAACCGGCGTGTTGTTGCCCGTGGACGGTGGACGCAGTGCCTTTGGACTGCAGGGCCCGCCGGCTTCCGCGGTAGCGAGGGCGTTGAGCAAATGACCGGGTTGTCGTCGGTTGGCTGGCCCGTTAGCCGTGCTCGCGAGTTTACGTCATGAGCGACTATTTGCAGCGGGTCAGCGGTTTCTTCCAGGCGCTTGGCAGGCCGGTCACCGAACAACTGGTCGCGCTTGGCAGGGCGGCACGATTTTTTGTCGAGGTGATTCTGGCCTCGGGGATTTGTCTGCGCAGGCCCGGTCTCGTGGTCCGGGAGATGTATTTTATCGGCGTTATGTCATTGGTGATCATCCTGGTGTCAGGGCTTTTTGTCGGTCTGGTGCTGGGATTGCAGATGTACGATACCCTGGAGCGCTTCGGTTCCGGGGATATCGTCGGCATGGTCGTGGCGCTATCCCTGGTCCGCGAGCTGGGTCCTGTCTTGTCCGCGCTGCTGATTTCCAGCCGTGCCGGTTCCGCTGTGACAGCGGAGATCGGATTGATGAAAACCACGGAACAGTTGACCGCAATGGAGATGATGGCCATCCAGCCCGTTGCCCGTGTCGTCGCGCCCCGCTTTTGCGCGGGTATCCTGTCCGTGCCTTTGCTGACTGCCATTTTCAATGTTGTCGGCATTTTCGGCGGATACCTGGTGGCGGTCCACTTGCTGGGTGTTGATACCGGCACTTTCTGGTCCCAAATGGAGTCGGCGGTCGATTTTCGTATGGACGTGGTCAATGGCTTTATTAAAAGTGTCTTTTTTGCCGTGGCCATTATTTTTATCGCCGTTTTTCAGGGTTTTCATGCCACCGCCACCGCCGAGGGCGTCTCCCTTGCGACGACGCAGACCGTGGTCAAATCGGCGCTCGTGGTATTGGGGATGGACTTTGTTCTGACCGCATTCATGTTCCGGGGGATTTAAATGAAACGTCAGTTGCTGGATTTTTGGGTGGGGCTGTTTGTCGCCTTGGGCATCGCTGCCCTGGTCTTTCTGTCCCTGCGCGTCGCCAATCTCACCGGTCTCGACGACGGCAGCGCCTATTCGGTACTGGCCGAATTCGACAACATCGGTGGACTCAAGGTGCGCGCGCCCGTTAAAAGCGCCGGGGTGACGGTCGGAAGGGTCAGTGACATCGACTACGACACAGTGCAGCACAAGGCGGTGGTCACTGTGGCCATCGACAGCCGCTATCAGTTCAGTACCGATACGTCCATGAGTATTCTCACCTCCGGGCTGCTCGGCGAGCAGTACATCGGCATCCAGACCGGCAGCGATAGCGAAATGCTTCAGGACGGCGATCTCGTCTGGCTGACCTCGTCGGCCATGGTGCTGGAGAACCTCATCGGGGAATTCCTTTTCAGCAAAGCGAAGGAGGGAACCGGTGACACCGAAGCGCAATAACATGGTTGGAGACCGCCCGTTGCGGGGATTGAGCCTGATGGCCTGCCTGCTTTTGGCCATGACCGCTGCCCTGGCTAATTCGCGCTCACCCCTGGAATTGGTTGTTATAACAGTCGATGACGTCGTGGCCGATATGCGCGAGCATGCGGCACACTATCAGGCGCAGCCGCAGGCGCTGCAGACCATGGTACTGGATCGTGTCGCGCCCCATTTCAATTTCAAGCGAATGGCACAGCTATCCATGGGACGTTACTGGGGACAGGCGAGCGATGAACAGCGCCGCCGGATTGTCGATGAGTTCCGCACATTGCTGGCCCGGACCTACAGTAACTCAATGTTCGCTTTCCGGGACGAGGAAATTTCTGTGGTGGGGGAACAGCAGAGTGGGCAACGCGCCACTGTGGTTCGGCTCAAGGTCAGCTCCAGCACGGCCAGCGACGTCGACCTGCTGTTGAGAATGCAGCGTACAGGGGAGACCTGGCAGGTGATCGATGTGGTGGTTGACGGTGTCAGTCTGATCATTACCTACCGGGGCACGTTTGCCGATCAGGTCAGCAAGCGGGGCATCGATGGCTTGATTGACTATCTGCACGCCGATAACCGGCAGAGTGTGTCCCCGTGACGACTCCGACGTTATCGTGGAGCGATGGCAGGCTTTGCTTGCAGGGGGCGGTCACCCACGGCAATCTGTCGCCCCTTTATAAACAGGCGTCGCAACTGGTTGCCGACGTTGACACCGCCCGGGATGTTGTCGTGCTTGATTGCAGCCATCTGTCGGAGCAGGATTCAGCGGCTCTGGCCCTTCTGCTTGAAATAGAGCGGCAACTTGTCGGTCGGGGAAAAAAGCTGACGATTACAGGGAGTAATGACAAGCTGATCAGTCTTATCCATCTCTATGGGCTGGAATGGTTGTTAGCTGCACAGTAAAACGCCGGTCATTGCATCGTTTTAAGGCAGTGTATTATTGTCGCCGATTGCCCCGTGGGTGGCAGCGCTGGTTCACGCGCAACGCCACCGGCCCTGATCAAGTATGACAATAAATCAGTAAACAGGATCGAAATCATAATGACTGCAAGTTATCAGCGTAAGGAAAACTGGGTTCCGACACCGCGGCCCGATTGGGTTGCCACCATGAATGAGATGTTCGCCAGTGTCGATATGCACAGCATCGCACCCATGGACCACCAGGCACTCATTGCCCAGGCGGTGAAAAATACCGGCCTGGAGGATTTTGGCGATGATGTCTGGATCGAGCACTTCAAGGTATTGACCGAATCCATTGAAGCCGAGGCAAACCTGCATTTCGCCGGCCGTTGCCTGAGTCGCTCGGAGTTTGTCCGCTATCTCGAAATTCGGTTGCAGTTGGTCGACTGGATCAAAAAGCATCCGGAGGTGAATGACGAAGTCATCGATCAGCCGGTATTCATCACCGGTTTTGGCCGTTCCGGTACTACGATCCTGTTTGAATTGCTGTCTCAGGACCCGCAGTTTCGTACCTGTAGCAAGTGGGAATCCCTTTTCCCCTGTCCGCCGCCGGAAAAGGACACATACGATACCGATCCGCGCATTGCCCTGACCGACAAAATCAATACCCTCAATGAGAGTCTGATCCCGGAATTGCAGGGTATGCATAAATCGGCAGCGGTACTGCCCGTGGAGAGTGTCGAGATGGTGTATTTCACATTCCTTTCCGAGGTCTTCCCGATCTGTTTCCAGTTACCAAGCTATGACAAGTACCAGCAACAACAGGACATGCGTTATTGCTTTGCCTGGCAGAAGAAACTCCTCCAGTTGCTGCAGTCCCGGTTCAAGGCCAAACACTGGTTGCTCAAGGGGCCATCGCATCTGTCCTACCTTGAAGAGATTATGGATGTCTATCCGGACGCGAAAATCATTTTTACCCACAGGGACCCGATTGTCAGTGCCGATTCCGTGGTCAGTTTTCAGGGGGCCCTTTATTGGTGGCGTACCGACAAGCCCTGGGGTGACGGTAGTGCCGACAATTGGGTGATCGGCTCGGCGGAAGTTCGTGCCGGTATCTGGGACGACATTATCGACAAGCTTGAAAACGGCAAGATCGATAAGCGTCGCACCACCAATTTCCAATACGATGAGTTCATGACAGATCCCATGGCAGCGGTGCGCAAAATTTACCAGGATCTGGATCTTGAACTCAGCGGCGACGCGGAACAGCGGATGCTGGATTTTCTGGCCGCCAAGCCGCAGGGCAAGTTTGGCAAGCACGAATACGAACATCCTCCCGAGCCCGTCATTCGCCATGAACGACAGGTCTATAAACGCTATCAGGATTATTTTTCGGTGCCAAACGAGCTGTAGTAGCGCCCGCCGACAACAATAAATCACGCAAAGAGGTAATCATGAGCAATCAGGAAAAGACCGATCTTACCATCGACCAATGGCAGGCCTTCTGCGACGAGTTAAAGAATTCAGGCCGTGAAATCCTCGAGGCGGGCCGGGGCATGGATCCCGTCACCCAGGCCGATGGACTGCGCTACCTGGGCCGACTGGCGAGGGGCGGGATCGAGAAGTTTGTCGAATACGGCGACCCCCTTGATCCGGTGATTTACAAGATTTATCACGAAAAAATCAAATGGGGTTTTGACAATCCGGACAGCATCTACAACATGGGTGCGGTCCGTGGTGATCTGGAGTATGAGCTGCGCGGCAACCGCGGCACTGTCAGCTACTTTAATGTTTCCACCATGCAAATGGGCACTGAGGCCAAGGCTGCGATAACCGGTTTTATCAATGATACCGACATCACATTCGATAGCGATGGTAACTTTACCCTGACATTGAGTCCTCGCGATAATCCCACACCCGGGGAGGGTAACTGGCTGAAGATGGGGCCGGATTCAAACGTCTTCATGATTCGCCAGACCTTCAATGACCGGTCCAGGGAGCGAGAGGTCGAAGCAACCCTCCGTTGTATTTCCCCCACCGGTCACAGTGGCGCCCTCGATCTCGACAAGGTGGTGGGGGATTTTGCCCGGGCAGGGTCTTTTTTCACCAATAATGGTAGGACTTTTGTTGATCTCACCAAGCGTCTGATGCAGCACATCAACACCATGCCACCGGCGGATGCCGCGTATATGGCCTCCATGGGGGCGGATCCCAACTACGCGTATTTCTGGTCGGCCTTCCATGTCGAACCGGGCCAGGCCCTGCTGATCCACTTGCCCAAAATTCCTGTTTGCGAAGCCTGGAGCCTGTGTCTTCACAATTACTGGCTGGAATCCCTCGACTATCACAAGGCTACCGTGATCCTCAACAAGCACACCGCCAAATTGAATCCGGATGGCAGTTTAACCATGGCGGTGGCCATGGAGGATCCAGGTATCGACAACTGGCTGAACAGCTGTGGTCATCCCTGGGGCAATATGATGTTCCGCTGGACCCGTGCCGAGGAAGTGGTGGCGCCCCAGGTGGAGTTGGTGGACCTGAACGAAGTCGATTTGGCCGCGAAGCTGAAACGTTGGTCCTGAGCCACACCGACGGTCATTGAGCCGTATCTCTCCTTACAACCCGTGGCGGGTGTAATCGGGGTACTGCAGTTTCGCCGAGGCACCGCCGTCGACTGGCAGGGTCGCACCCGTGATGTAACGGCTTTCGTCACTGGCAAAAAACAGCGCCGCCTCGGCAACGTCCGTGTAACTTCCCAGTCGGCCCATCATGGTCGTGCCACGAATGACGTCGTCCAGACTCCCAAGATCCAGATTTTCTGGCAGGGCGCTTGTTTCATCGCTGGTGGGGCGTACCGTCCCCACCAACAGGGTATTGGACCGGATACCGAATTCAGCGTAATCATTGGCGATTTGCCGGCTGATGGCTTCCATAGCCGCTTTGGATACGGCGTAGGCGCTGAATTTCGGCAGCGCACGGACAGCGGTGAGTGAAGATGTATGAATAATACTGCCGCCATTTTTCATCATATGAGGCAGCACGTATTTATTGACCCAGAAAAGGCCATAGACGCCTATGCGGATGTTGGCGTCAAACTGTTCTGTGGGTAAGTCATGGATTGGGCCGATGGCGATATTGTTGCCATTGGGTCCGGCGTTGTTGACCAGGATGTCGATCTGGCCAAAACGGGAGATGACCGCGTCGACGAGATCTTTGACCTGGCCTTCATCGGCGATATCGGCCGCAAAACAGGTTGCTTTTCCTCCGTCCCGCTGCAGTGTGTCTGCGACAGCGTTGCCGGCTTCCGCTGAGCGGCCACATACGATGACCGTGGCGCCCTGTTCGCTGAATTTGCGCGCGATTGCTGCCCCGATGCCGGATGTGGAACCGGTAATGAGCGCGATTTTATTTTCAAGTTTTTTCATCGTGCAGAATTCCTGTTGTCGTTAGCAGGTTTTGATTATCAATCGTGTCGGGGCGCTGAAAGAGGCCGCTTTTCGCCGGTAAATGGCTCCGCCAGCATGGCGGCGAGCACGTTGATCATGTCGCCCCAAAAAATGCTGTCGTCCTTGTAAAGGTGTTTTTTTGATGATGTACATTTCTGCCGTTCAAGAATGGAGCTCAGAAAAAAACCGGCGATAAGACGAATGCGAAAATCAAAAATATCCTTGGGTAAATGTGGCAGGGACGATTCCAGGCGATGGTAGATCTCCGTGCCGACCGGCATTTTGGCCTGGGCCCTGTAAAAAGGATGATCCAGCGTCGGACGGCTTAGCAGGTGTGAGCTAAAGAGGGTGAAAATACGTTGTTCCTGTTCGTCGAACATTTCGAGTATCGGGAACAGGTGTACCTCAAGCAAATCCTTGAGGGTAATGTTACCCCGCGCCTTGAGTTCTTCAAGGCGGCGCTTTCTTGCCGCTTCAAGGAAAGGAATCCGAAGCTCGAAAATCGCCTGGATAAGGCCTTCCTTGGATTCAAAATGGTATTGCACCGCCGAGTTGTTGGCCTGACCGGCCTTGGTGGCAATTTCACGCAGCGAGACATCATCGATGCCACGTTCGGCAAAAAGAGTCTGTGCCGTGACAATAATTTTACGGGCACTGGGGTTGTAGTTTGCCAGTTGCTCTTCAATGCTCGTTTTGATCAGTGGTTTTTTTTGTTTATGAGTCAACGATGACACCGTTCCACGTCAATGTTCCGCGGCATCATAGCACGGAAAAATGGCGGGAAAAAAAGCCGCCGGCCCCACCGGTGGTTGGGTTTGCGGCAGTGATCCGTTGGTAGTGCAGGGGAAGTGGCTTACTCGTAGGCACTCAATGGTGGACAGCTGCACACCAGGTTGCGATCGCCATAAACATTGTCGATCCGATTAACCGCGGGCCATACCTTGCGGCTCTTCAGCCAGTGTGCGGGTCGGGACGCCTGTTCCCGGTTATACGGGTGGCACCAGTCGTCGCTGAGCAAGTCGTCCAGGGTGTGGGGCGCATTGACGAGGGGGTTGTCATCGGCGGGCCAGGTACTGCCGATGACGTTATCGATCTCCTGTCGGATTGTCGCCATCGCCTCAAGGAAGCGGTCCAGCTCTTCGAGGGATTCACTTTCCGTGGGTTCGATCATCAGGGTGCCGGGCACGGGGAAGGACATGGTGGGAGCGTGGAAGCCGAAGTCCATAAGACGTTTGGCAATATCCTCTTCGGTTACGCCGCTCTGGTCTTTCAGTCTGCGTAAATCGATGATGCATTCGTGGGCGACATAGCCGTTACGGCCGCTGTAAAGCACCGGGAAATAAGCGTCGAGTTTTTTGGCCAGGTAGTTGGCATTGAGTATTGCCACTTGCGTGGCCTTCCGAAGCCCCTCGGCGCCCATAAGCGTCACGTACATCCAGGAAATCGGCAGTATTGAGGCAGAGCCCCAGGCCGCGGCGGAGATGGTGCCATTTTCGGGCTGGGCACCGGGCACGGGGGTTATCGGGTGATCGGGCAGAAAGGGTTTCAGGTGTTCCTTGACGCCAATCGGTCCCATGCCGGGCCCGCCGCCGCCGTGGGGAATGCAGAAGGTCTTGTGCAGGTTGAGATGGGAGACATCGCCGCCAAATTCCCCGGGCGCCGCGACACCCACCAGGGCGTTCAGGTTGGCGCCGTCAATATAGACCTGCCCTCCGTGCCGGTGGATCAGGGCGCATATGTCGACGATGGTTTCCTCAAACACGCCGTGGGTGGAGGGGTAGGTGACCATCAAAGCCGCCAGCCGGTCGCTGTGCTGCGCGGCCTTGGCATTCAGATCGGCCATATCCACATTGCCTTTTTCGTCGCACTTTACGACCACCACCGTCATGCCGACCATCTGGGCGCTGGCGGGGTTGGTGCCGTGGGCGGAGGAGGGGATCAGGCAGATATCCCGGTGACCGTCGCCCCGGCTTTCGTGGTATTTGCGGATCGCGATAAGCCCGGCATATTCACCCTGCGAGCCTGCATTGGGTTGCAGGGAAATGGCGTCGTAGCCGGTGCAGGCGGCCAGCATGGCCTGTAATTCCGAAAACAGCTGCTGGTAACCAATGGTCTGTTCCCGGGGCGCAAAGGGATGGATCCCGGCGAACTCCGGCCAGGTGACGGGAATCATTTCCGCGGTGGCGTTGAGTTTCATGGTGCATGAGCCAAGGGGGATCATGCTGTGGTTGAGGGCGATATCCCGCGACTCCAGCCGCTTCAGGTAGCGCAGCATCTCGGTTTCACTGTGATGGGTATTGAATACCGGATGGGTAAGATAGGTCGATT
>PABE01000100.1 GCA_002702725.1 Porticoccaceae bacterium | reverse complement strand
CCTCGAAGTGGCGCGCGCCCACGGCGAGAAGGTCGTGTTTACCAATGGCTGCTTCGATATTCTGCACGCGGGTCATGTGGGTTACCTTGAACAGGCGCGCAAACTGGGTGATCGGCTGATTGTCGCTGTCAATGACGACGCGTCGGTGCAGCGCCTGAAAGGGCCGGGGCGACCGATTAACCCCGTAGAGCGGCGCATGGCGGTTCTGGCGGGGCTCGAGGCTGTGGACTGGGTGGTGGCGTTTGGCGACGATACCCCGGAGCGTCTGCTGAGCCTTCTTCAGCCCGATATTCTGGTCAAAGGCGGCGATTACGAAAAGGAAAGCGTCGTCGGTTGGCAGATTGTCGAAAGTTATGGCGGCGAGGTCAGGGCGCTGGATTTTCTCGATAATTGCTCAACGACGGCGATAGTCGAAAAAGTGCGTTCCGGGAGTAGTGAGTAGGTGTACCGAGTAATAGGCGCGCTTCCGATCCGCGCCGGGAGAAGATTTTCACGCAAAGTGATGCAGTTCACAAAAATAACTATAGCAATTTGTTAAGGACCTATTTTAGAGTAGTTGAATTTGATGGATAATCCCGCTACGTTTGTACTGCAAGAACGTAACTCAAAAGGTCAACTTTTTCTCACGCTAAGAGGGCGTAACTATGAAATCTGTAATGACTAAATCAAGTATGGCTGCCATGGGTCTGGCCCTGGTTCTGATGACCGGCTGTGCCACCAACGCCCGCGTTGACGCTGTTGAAGCTAAAGCCAACTCTGCTCAGCAAACCGCTGATGCTGCCATGGCCGCGGCCCAGCGCGCCCAGCAAACAGCCGACCAGGCTCTGCGTGCTGCCAACGACGCCAATGAAGCCATCACCCGCCTTTCTGAGACTGTTGGCCGTAAATAAGTTTCAGCGTTGAGCGTTACCAAAGGGCTGCCCTCGGGCAGCCTTTTTTGTGTTCCTGTCAATGGGGCTGATCGGCGCATTCAATCGGCGGTGATGTCAACGGGCATTCCCGACTTGTGACGTGCAGCCTCTCTGACTTTATCCCAGTCTACGTTTACGGTTTGTTGCGGACGGCGAGCCAGCGCTGCGAGGATGATCTCTTCAAAGTCGATGGGTGACCCGGCGTCCTCTTCTAGCTGTTCGTGTACTTCCAGGTACAGGCGCCCCTGGTGCCACCCCGCTTTTACCGGTTGGTTGATAATGCGAACCGGCGTACCCCGGGCGACGGAATTGGCCAGCTCTTCGATGTCGCCGTCATAGAGGCGAACGCAGCCATGACTGACGCGCATGCCAACACCGATCTTTTTATTGGTCCCGTGGAACAGATAGCTCGGCACGGACAGACGCACCGCATACCGGCCCAGCGGGTTGTCGGGACCGGGGGCGACCACGGCGGGCAGGATGTCCCCCATGGCGGCGTGTTCCGCGCGTATGGAGGCCGGCGGCGTCCAGCTCGGATTGGCGGCGACCCCGGTCACCCTTGTCTCGACGGTGGGGGTTTGCCAGCCTTCCCGGCCAATGCCCACGGCGTAGGTGCGGACCGTGTTCTTTTCCGGCAGAAAGTGGTAGAGACGAAATTCGGCGAGGTTAAGTACTATGGCTTCCCGGTCCTCCTTGGGCAGGATGAAGGACAGGGGAAGTGTCAACTCAGTGTTTTCACCGGGGACCCAGGGATTAATGTCGGGGTTGGCGGCGACGATTTCCCGGTAACCCAGGCCGTAGATGTGTCCCAGGGCAACAAACGTATCCTCGTATTTTGCCGTATAGGTCATGTTGTCTCCGACAACGGCATCGCCATTGGCAGGCAGCCGGAACGTCAGCGCCTGCAGGGCCGGAGAGAACGCAACAACAGCGATGCTGAACAGGTGCCAAATACGCATGGCATTAAAAACCTCTGGGTGGCTGCAAAGGGCGGCATATTAGCAATACGGAAGGGTTTTCGCTCATTTTTTGATCAGAATGTTACCCGCTATTGGTGACCCTGGTTCGTTCAACCCGGTTTCCGGGTCGCGGCGATGGCCGCGCGTACGTTGCTGCGCAGGTGTTCGGGATTGATAGTGCCGACAATGGCGCTGGAAACCCCTGGGTGCCGAAATAGCTCGGCAAAGGCATCGGCCACGGAGCCCTGTTGCTCGGCCATGTGGCCGCTGTCCAGAACCTTCTTGATTAAAACACCGGCGCCGTGGCGGTGGCATTGGTCAATAACAGGGGTTTCTTCCCGGTGGCCGAGATTCCAGGTCACCATCAGACAGTCGCAGTGTCGGGCGGCAAGGAGTCCCCCTTCAACGGTCTTGGTGGACATCCCGAAGGCCCTGATCTTGCCCGCCTGCTTCAGATTGGCGAGGGCCTCCAGGGTTCCGAGATCCCGGATAATATGTTCATCGTTGCCGTCGGAATGGACAAGAACAATATCGAGGTAATCGGTTGCCAGGCGTCGCAGGCTGCGCTCAACGCTGAGCCGCGTGTGTTCCGGCGAGAAATCGAAGTGCGACTCCCCGGCCTCGAATTCCTCTCCCACCTTGGAAGCGATAACCCAATCACTGCGCTCACCTTTCAATAATGTGCCCAGGCGCTCTTCACTGTTGCCGTAGGCGGGTGCGGTATCAATCAGGTTGATGCCCAGGTGCCGGGCCTCGGTCAGCAGTTCTCTGGCCGCCCGATCATCGGGAAGGGTAAACGAAGCGGGGTATTTGACCCCCTGGTTTCGGCCCAGTTTGACGGTGCCGAGTCCGAGGATGCTGACGTCGATCCCGGATCGTCCCAGTAACCGCCGTTGCAGTGACATTTCAGGCAAATGCAGTCTCCCAGGGTGTTGGTGCGACTTCCGGCGCCGGTAGCTGAATGGCCGGGGCAGGGCCGCCGCCGGGGCGAATGTTGCGTTCATCGAGCCTTGCCATGACGATCTGCGCCAGATTGGGGCTCAGGGTCAGCTTGGTCGGCCAGGCGACGATGCAGTCCGTCGCCCCTTCTTCCCGGCAGACCCAATCGGCAAAGGCATTGTCGGGGCGGGAAAGGTTCTGCTGCCGCGGTTCGGCCCTTTCGACGGGCAGAACCGCCCAGTCTGCGGTCTTGAGGTCCAGCCAGGGCATCAGGGCAGTCAGTTCACCTCTTGCCCTGCCGATCAGGGTTTCGTCATCCTGGTCGACACCTTTCTCGGCGAGACTGCCGCCCAGGTACCAGACCTGACTGCCATTCCCCATCGGATGGCTGGAGATAGTCAGCCGCGGGGTCGTTTCAGCGCCCAGGCAATGGCCGAAAAAGGAGTAGGGCAGGTTATGCCGGACCATCACCTGCTTGAGCGGACGCAGTTGCATCGTCGGCCGGGTTGCCCCGACGGCGTCGAGAAGATCCTGATTGCCCCGGCCAGCGCTGAATACCCAGGCCCTGGCAGCCAGGGTGAACGGATATTGGCTGTCTTGGTATTGCAGTCGCGTATGGCCTTCGGAGTCCGTATTCAGGGAGACGGAAGGCCAGTCTATTTTAAAAATCCGACCGGACATGTTTTCAGCCAGGGCGCGGACAACGCTGGGGGTATCCATAACCACATCCGCGAGGCGGTAGACCGTACCCTTGAAACCCGGGTGCTTCAGCAGGTCGGGCAGATCCCTGCGCGACACCTTGTCGACCCGTCCGCGCAGAGTTTTGCTGGCCAGAAAGCCCCCCAGGCGCGAGGTGATTGAAGCCGTCGACCACATATAAAAATGATCGCTGAGGATTTCGGCGCGGCGCAGGTCTACATCACCTTCACCGCGCAGACAGCGGCGCCAGTGATCGGGCATATCGGCAATGGCTTCAGAGGCGCCGGTAAGGGCGCCGGAAAGGGTGTATTTCATGCCGCCGTGGATCATGCCCTGGCTGGCCATGGTCTGGCCGCTGCCCAAAGCACGGCTTTCCAGCAACACGGCATTGTAGCCGGCGCGACAAAGCCGGTTCAGGGTCCACAAGCCGGCGACGCCGCCTCCAATGATGGCGACATCGACGTCAAAACGGGCTGTGTCCTCCATTGTCGGGGAATCCACTGACAAATCAGGGCACAGTATAACGGCTTGAAGTGCGCGTTTGTTGCCTGTGCAGTGAATCCCGAGTGATGGGCCGGAATGTTTTGCGGACACCGGCGTGCATGGGTATGCTCTGCGCGGGGGTGCGAGCGTGACGCGATTTTTTTACAGTTTGGTTTTATATGCGCTGCTGCCGGTGGTGGTGCTGCGACTGCTCTGGCGCTCGCGCCGGGCACCGGCCTATCGTCGGCGCTGGCCCGAGCGTTTTGGTTTTGTGCCCCCCCTGACGGGGTCTCGGGTCATCTGGGTTCACTCGGTCTCGGTGGGCGAAACACTGGCGGCGGTGCCAATGGTTCGCCGTCTGCTGGCGGACTTTCCCGATCATCAGCTGGTCGTTACCACCATGACCCCCACCGGTTCAGAGTGCGTGCGCGCCGCCTTTGGCGATCGGGTTTACCACGTTTATGCCCCCTATGACCTGCCCGATGCGGTGCGCCGGTTTCTCGACCGTGTCAATCCCGAGCTGATGGTCGTGATGGAGACCGAACTATGGCCAAATTGCATCGCGATATGCGATCGCCGGGACATACCGGTCATCGTCGCCAATGCACGGCTTTCGGCACGTTCGGCGGCCGGATACCGGCGTTTTGCCCCTTTGGTAAGACCGATGCTCAAGGGACTGTCCCAGGTGGCCGCTCAAACCGTCGACGACGGTCAGCGCTTCATCGATCTGGGCCTTGAGCGCTCGCAACTGGCGGTGACCGGCAATATAAAATTCGATCTGACCATTAGTCCCGGTCAACGCAGGCGAGCGTCTGAGTTATCGGCTCGATGGCGAGGTCCGGATGAGCGTCCCGTTCTGCTCGCCGCCAGTACCCACAGGGGAGAAGATGAGATTGTCCTCGACGCCTTTGAGCAATTGTTGGAACACTTCCCCTCACTATTGCTGGTGCTCGTGCCGCGCCATCCCGAACGCTTCGGTGAAGTTTGGGAGTTGATACGCGGCAGGGGGCTGAGTGCCATTCGACGCAGTGACGGGCAGGTCCCCGCTGCCAGTGATCAGGTGGTGCTTGGTGATACCATGGGCGAGCTGGCCCTGTTCTGTGGCGCCTGCGACATCGTCTTTGTCGGCGGCAGCCTGGTGCCTGTGGGCGGCCACAATCTGATCGAGCCAGCCGCCTGGGGCGTGCCTGTGCTCAGTGGTCCCGAGTTGTTTAATTTCACCGAAGTGGCGCGCTTGCTGACGGAGGCCGACGCCCTGGCCATTTGCCGCACCGCGCCTGAATTGTCACGGGAGGTGGGCCAGTTGCTGGCCGATGACGAGCGGCGCCGCGAGCGCGGCCGTCGCGCCCTCGGCGTCGCAGAGGCCAACCGCGGGGCTATGGAGCGGCTATTAACACTTATTGGGCAACGGGTTCGATAACCAGCTGCGGGTCGAGCCAGGCGTTGAGCTGGTAGATATCATCCGGACTTAGCTGGCCGGCGGTGCGTTTCAACTCCAGGGTGCTGGCGATATAGTCGTAACGGGCATTGGCGTAGTTTCGCTTTGCCTGGTGCAGGGTGCGTTCGGCGAACAGGACGTCGACGATGTTGCGGGTTCCCACGTCATAACCGGCCCGGGTTGCCTCGAGGGCACTTTCCGCCGAGCGGATCGCCTGCTCACGCGCTTTGACACGGGCCGCGTTGGTGACCACCCGCAGATGAGCATTGCGAGCGTCCTGGATCGTATTGCGTTGGACGGAGTTGAAAACTTCCGAAGCCTGCAGGTATTGCTGGTAGGCCTGGCGGCGCTGGGCACTGACCAGCCCGCCGGTGAAGATTGGCACATCCAGGCGAACGGCGACGGTATGGGATTCGTTGTTGTTGGATGACGGTGTGTTGATCGGGCTGCCCTGCAGATTGCGGCCCTCAAAGTCCTTGTCAGAATCCGAGTCGGAATAATTGTAGGTGCCGGTAATGGTGGGCAGGTGTTCCGCCTTGCGGGCATCGGCATTGAACTCGGCCGCCTCCCTCGCCATCTGGCTGACTTTCAAATCCAGGTTGTTTTGCAGTGAAAAATCAACCCAGGCTTCCCGCGCCTCCGGCTCCGGGTCATTGATCGGAAAACTGTCCGTGAGACCGGCCAGTTGGTGGTGGGGTTGGCCGGTCAGGACTTCCAGCCCTTCGAAGGCAATATTGAGTGCACCCCGAAGTTCCAGGGTGTTGACCTTGGCATCGTCATAGGCCGCCTGGGCTTCGTGAACATCGGTGATGGGCAGCAGGCCGACTTCATAGCGCTGGCGGGTCTGCTCGAGTTGGCGGCCAATGGCCTGCTCCTCGGCAACGGCGCTGTTGAGATTTTCGCTCGCGCGCAGGACGTTGAAGTAGGCTTCGCTGACCCGCAGGATAAGCTCCTGCTGGTCGGCGGCGTACTGAAAGCGGGCGCGATCGCTGATCAGGCTGCCCTGCTTGTAGTCATACCAGGCGGGCAGGTCGAAAATGGGTTGATTCAGGGAAACGCCGAAGGTGGTTTGCTCGGAGTCGCCGCTGCCGATGGTGCCCGAATTGACCTCCTGGGGTGCCCCGCCGAGGTCGAGAACAAAAACCGACCTGGAGCTTTCATCGGAGTCGGTTTCACTGTATTGGGCGTTGCCGCTGATTTGCGGCAGAAGACCGGCGCGGCCGATATTTTTCGACTCCTTGTCAGCCATGTAGGCGGCATTGGCGGCACGCAGCTGCGGGTCATTGCCCAGGGCCAGTTCGTAGATCTCAGTCAGCGAGTCCGAAAAGCCACTGATAGGGGCAAGCATCAGGCCTGCGATTGCGATGTTGAGTGCGGTCTTTTTCATGGTCTTCCGTGGTCTTTCATCGAATACGGGATTATTGATTGTTAAGGCATTGTGCGAAAGGGTTTGGCGCATCATAACCCAAGGTATGTGACATGTCTGCGCCTTTTACCTTTCGTTACAAAGCGCTAAGGTCTGTACAAAACACCCTGAGCAAGGAATCCGGAAATGTTAAAAAAGCGTCAATTTAAGCGCGCGGATATGGAGGTTGTCGATCGCAAGACCCTGTACAGCGGGTTTTACCAGATGGCGTTGTACCGGGTGCGGCACCGTCTTTTCGGCGGCGGCTGGAGCCAGATCTTCGACCGGGAGTTGTTCGAGCGTGTACCGGCGGTTGGGGTGCTTCTGTATGACCCGAAGCGCGATCTGGTGGGTCTGGTCGAGCAATTTCGGATCGGCGCACTGGAGGACGATCAGGGCCCGTGGCAATACGAAATCGTCGCCGGTTTGATTGAGGAAGGGGAGAGCCCCGAAGAGGTCGCAAGGCGTGAAATGGTCGAAGAGGCGGGTGTCGATGATGCAACACTCATCTTTATATGCGACTACCTGGTGAGTCCGGGCGGCACCAACGAGCGAATGACGCTCTACTGCGGTCTTACCGACCTTGAGGGCCGTGGCGGCGTTTTTGGGCTCGACCACGAGAACGAGGATATTCGGCTCAACATTGTTTCCCGGCAGGATGCGCTGGCGGGGCTGGCCGCGGGCCAATGCAACAATGCGCCCCTGACCATTGCGTTGCAGTGGTTGGCCCTGCATTATGAGGGCCTCAAGGCTCACTGACATTCGGCTCTATCAGGCAGGACAGATATTGCGCTACAAGGTAGATCTCAAACGGTTCATGGCGGATTGCGAGGCCAATTACGCCCGCACGCTCCGGATTTTCCCCGGCCACCGCCGGCTGGACCATCGCCGGTTCGCCCTCGGTGAGCCGCCGCGGCACTTCTCTATTCGTGTGCTGGAGCGCTCCCCCTATACCTCGTTACTGGAAATCAGCCAGAGTGTCGACGACGGTGTGCCCTGGGTCCGGTTTCCGACCCTCAAGATCCGGCTCTACCACGACGCGCAACTGGCGGAAGTGGTTTCGGTTGCCCGCTCGCGGAACATGCGGCCCCGTTACGACTACCCCAATGGCGACATGCATCAGCCGGATGAAAAGGCGCAATGGAACCGCTTCCTTGCCGAATGGCTGGCGGCCGTGTTGCGGGACGGTTACGCTATCGGGCAGCCTTTTGCGTTTGCGGAATGACCCGATAACAGGCCCCAGTCCGTGACCGGTGTGCGCAATAAAAACGGCGAAAATCCCCGGAGTGATGACCAAAAGCGTCGTCTGGTGCAAATCACCGACTGTCATCTAGGCCCGGCGGCGGATTTCCGTTTGCTGGGCATGCGCACCCTGCTTACCCTGAGGGGCGTTCTCAATCATATCGAGGCAGGTTGCCCCCCGGATTGTCTGCTGGTTACCGGCGATATCGCCGCCGAGGGCCGGCTCGAGGCCTATCATCGCTTTGCCGGGGAGATGGCGCGTCTCGGTCGCCCGTACCATTGGCTGCCGGGCAACCACGATGATTTTGACGCCATGACCAATGTTCCGGATTTGCCACCGTACCGGGGTTGTATCGACATTGCCCGTTGGCGTTTGTTGGTGTTGAAAACGCCGGTAGCCGGCGAGGTGGGTGGCCATCTGGCCGACGGTCAACTGGCATTTCTCAGCGATAAACTGACGGATGCCGGCGGTCGCCATGTGGCACTGTTTCTCCACCATCCGCCGGCGGACGTGGGCTGTCGCTGGCTTGATCGACAGCAGGTGGACAATGCGGATTCCCTGGCCGCGTTATTGTCGGACTTCGGTAATGTGCGTTTTATCGCCGCGGGCCATGTACATCAGGCCGGTCAGTACCGGTTTGGTAACATACCGCTTTATACGACACCGTCCACCTGCTTTCAGTTTGCCGCCGGCAGTGACAGTTTTGCCATCGGCTCCGAGCCGCCGGGCTACCGCTGGTTCGATCTGTACGACGATGGCGGGTTTGCAACGGATGTATGCTGGCTGCCTGCCTGTGACGAACGGGTCGATCCGTCGTCGTCGGGCTATTGACGGCGATCCCATGCCAGAGCTATGCAGGTTGTGGTACTGAAAAGAGGTAATCAATGCAGTTGCTCTATCTTCACGGCTTCAACAGTTCGCCGCGGTCCCACAAGGCGCAATTGACTCGCCAGTGGCTGGAGAGGACCCATCCCCAGGCATCGTTCGTCTGCCCGTTGATCAGCCCCTATCCCGATGAAGCCATGGCCTCGCTGCAACGATTGGCGGTTGACATCGAATGGCCCGGAGCGCTGGTCGTGGGCAGCTCCATGGGTGGGTTCTACGCCACCTGGATGTCACAGACCTACGACTGTCCGGGTGTGCTGATCAATCCGGCTGTGAGGCCCTGGCGAGGGCGGGATTATCTGCTCGGCGAACAGCGCAACTTCCACACCGGTGAGCGTTACCTGTTCGAAGCGCACCACATCGAAGCATTCACCCACTGGGACGTTGACCCGCTGCCGGCTCCCGAAAAACTCCGGGTGCTCTTGCAGACCGGGGATGAAGTGCTGGATTATCGCCAGGCCGAAAACAAGTACCGCCAGTGCCGGGTTACCGTGGAGCAGGGGGGAGATCACGCCTTTCAGGGGCTGGAACGCTATTTCGACGATATCGACCAGTTTTGGAGACAACAACAGCAAGCGAATTTATGAGTAATTACACCGCAGAAGATATTGAAGTCCTCACCGGACTCGACCCGGTCCGCAAGCGGCCGGGTATGTACACCGATACCACCCGTCCGAACCATCTGGCCCAGGAAGTGATCGACAACAGTGTCGACGAAGCCCTGGCCGGTCATGCAGGCAAGATCGAGGTGGTCCTGCACAGGGACGGTGCCCTGTCGGTCACCGACGATGGCCGCGGCATGCCCGTGGACCTTCATCCGGAACAGGGCAAGCCGGGGGTGGAGGTGATACTGTCCACCCTCCACGCCGGCGGCAAATTTTCCAACAAGAACTACCAGTTTTCCGGTGGCTTGCACGGGGTTGGCGTATCCGTGGTCAACGCCCTGTCGAAGGAGCTCGAAGTCACCATCCGCCGGAACGGTCAGGTCCACCGCATTGTGTTTTCCGGCGGCGAAAAGGTACGCGATCTGGAGGTGATCGACACCTGCGGCAAACGCAATACCGGTACCCGGGTGCGCTTTGTGCCCGACCCGAAATATTTCGATACGGTGAAGTTTTCCCTGTCGCGATTGCGCCATGTCCTGCGCGCCAAAGCGGTGCTATGTGCCGGGCTTGAAGTGACCTTTCTCGACGAGGCCAGCGGCGAAAGCGATACCTGGCTTTACCAGGATGGCCTTGCCGATTACCTGACCAGCGCCACCCGCGAATGGGAAACCTTGCCTGCAGAGCCGTTTATCGGCAGCTTTGCCGGTAGCAGCGAGGGGGTGGATTGGGCGCTGCAGTGGCAGCCGGAGGGCGGCACCCTGATCCAGGAGAGTTACGTCAACCTGATCCCCACGGCACTGGGCGGCACCCACGTCAACGGCCTGCGCACGGGGCTTCTCGAGGCCATGCGCGAGTTCTGTGAGTTCAGAAACCTTCTGCCCCGCGGTGTCAAACTGACCCCGGACGACATCTGGGACCAGTGCAGCTATGTACTGTCCTTCAAGCTGTCCGACCCCCAGTTCTCCGGGCAGACCAAGGAGCGGCTGTCATCGCGGGAAGCGGTGGGTTTTGTTTCCGGTATCGTCAAGGATGCCTTCAGCCTGTGGCTCAATCAGCACACGGCGGATGCCGAGAAAATCGCCGAGCTGTGTATTTCCAGTGCCCAGCGCCGGTTGCGCACCAGTAAAAAAGTGGCGCGCAAGAAAGTCACCGCCGGTCCGGCCCTGCCCGGCAAGCTGGCGGACTGCGCCAGCGGCGATATCCGCGCCACCGAGTTGTTTCTGGTCGAGGGGGATTCCGCCGGCGGTTCCGCCAAGCAGGCCCGTGACCGGCAGTTTCAGGCCATCATGCCCCTGCGGGGCAAGATTCTGAACAGCTGGGAGGTGGACGGCAACGAGGTGCTGGGTTCCCAGGAAATCCACGATATCGCCGTGGCCATCGGTGTCGATCCCGGCTCCACGGATCTCGACCAGCTGCGTTATGGCAAGATCTGCATTCTCGCTGATGCGGACTCCGATGGCCTGCACATTGCGACCCTCCTGTGCGCGCTGTTTGTGCGGCATTTCCGGCCCCTGGTGGAGGCGGGCCACGTGTATGTGGCGATGCCGCCGCTGTACCGCATCGACCTCGGCAAGGACACTTATTACGCCCTCGACGAAGCGGAGCGGGATGGCATCATCGAGCGCCTGGAGGCGGAAAAGAAACGCGGTACTCCCCAGGTGACCCGCTTCAAGGGGCTTGGTGAAATGAACCCGCTGCAGCTGCGGGAGACCACCATGGACCCCAACACCCGGCGCCTGGTGCAGCTCAGCCTGGACGATGCCGAGGCCACCCAGGAAATGATGGACATGCTGCTGGCCAAAAAGCGCGCCGGCGATCGCAAGTCCTGGCTCGAGAGCAAGGGCGATATGGCTGAGGTGATGCTCTGAGGAGCGGCCCACGGTCCTGTAAAACTGCCGGTGCCACCGCGGCACCGCTCAACGTCAACGAAGAAATATTATGACCGATACCATCGATATGAGCCTGGAAGGCCTGGAGCGTCGCTCCCTGGCGGAGTTCACCGAGCAGGCCTATCTCAATTACTCCATGTACGTAATCATGGACCGTGCGCTGCCCCACATCGGCGACGGCCTGAAGCCGGTCCAGCGGCGCATCATCTACGCCATGAGCGAACTTGGCCTCAAGGCCAGCAGCAAATACAAGAAATCCGCCCGCACCGTGGGCGACGTGATCGGCAAGTTCCACCCCCACGGTGACAGTGCCGCCTACGAAGCCATGGTGCTTATGGCGCAGCCGTTCTCCTACCGCTACCCGCTGGTCGACGGCCAGGGCAACTGGGGCTCCCCGGACGATCCCAAGTCCTTCGCCGCCATGCGTTATACCGAATCGAAGCTGACCCGGTTTTCCGAGGTGCTGCTCGCCGAACTCGGCCAGGGGACGGTGGACTGGAAACCCAATTTCGACGGCACCCTGGATGAGCCCATGGTGCTTCCCGCCCAGGTGCCCCATGTGCTGCTCAACGGCACCACCGGCATCGCCGTGGGCATGGCAACGGATATCCCCCCGCACAATCTGCGCGAAGTGGTGAGCGCGGCCATTCACCTGCTCGATGAGCCCCGGGCGTCGGTGCGGGAACTGTGTCAACACATCAAGGGGCCGGATTATCCCACCGAGGCCGAGATCATCTCACCCCGGGAGGACATCCTGTCGGTGTACGAAACCGGTCGCGGCAGCATTCGCATGCGGGCGGTGTGGACCCGGGAGGATGGCGATATCATTGTCACCGCTCTGCCGTTCCAGGCCTCACCGGCCAAGATCCTCGAACAGATCGCCGCCCAGATGCAGGCCAAAAAGCTGCCCATGGTGGCCGACCTGCGGGACGAATCGGACCACGAAAATCCGACCCGGCTGGTGATTGTGCCCCGGTCGAACCGGGTCGACCTCGATGCACTGATGAGCCACCTGTTTGCTTCCACGGACCTCGAGCGCACTTACCGGGTTAACCTGAACATGATCGGCATCGACGGCCGTCCCGCCGTCAAGGCCCTCAACACCATACTCAATGAGTGGAACGGGTTCCGGCTGGCCACCGTGCGCCGGCGTCTGGAACACCGGCTCGACAAGGTATTGAAGCGCCTGCATATCCTGGAAGGTCTGCTGGTGGCGTTCCTCAATATCGATGAGGTTATCGCCATCATCCGCTATGAGGATGAGCCCAAGGCCGAACTGATGCGCCGCTTTGACCTGTCGGATGTCCAGGCCGAGGCGATCCTGGAATTGAAATTGCGCCATCTGGCCAAGCTGGAGGAGATGAAAATCCGTGGCGAGCAGGATGAACTCGCTACCGAACGGGACGAGCTGGAAAAAATCCTCGGTTCCAATGCGCGGTTGAAAACCCTGGTCAAGAAAGAGTTGCTGGCGGTGGCGGAAGCCTTTGGCGACGAGCGCCGCTCGCCCATCGTCAGTCGCGCCGAGGCCCAGGCGTTTTCCGAGAAAGACCTGATCAGCTCGGAGCCGGTAACCGTGGTGTTGTCGGAAAAGGGCTGGATTCGCGCCGCCAAGGGTCACGATATCGACCCCGCCAGCCTGAGCTACAAGTCCGGCGACCACTTCTTCTGTGAGGCCAAGGGCCGAAGTAACCAGAATGTGGTAGTCCTGGATTCGAGCGGGCGCAGTTACAGCCTGGCCTCCCATACCCTGCCCTCCGCCCGGGGGCAGGGTGAGCCGCTCACCGGGCGGTTGTCACCTCCGTCCGGGGCGACCTTTACGGGACTATTGATGGGCGAGGACACAAGTCCGGTGTTGATGGCCACCGATGCAGGCTACGGCTTTATTGCCCGCCTCGGCGACCTGCAGAGTAAAAACCGCGCCGGCAAGGCCGCGATTACCATTCCCAGGGGCGGACGGGTGCTGGCGCCCCAGTTGTTCGAGGGACTTGAGGATGCGCTGATTGTCGCCGTCAGCAACGAGGGCCGGATGCTGGTCTTCCCGGTTACCGAGCTGCCGGAACTCGCCAAGGGCAAGGGCAATAAAATTCTGTCCATTCCCGCCACTCGCCTCCAGAGCCGTGAGGAATTCATGCTAGCCGCCACGGTGATCAGGCCCGGCCAGCAGCTCATGGTTCACTCCGGCAAGCGCTACCTGAACATGAACCTCGGTGATCTCGATCATTACCGGGGCGAGCGGGGGCGTCGGGGCAACGAGCTGCCAAGGGGCTTCCAGAAGGTCGACCGGGTGGAAGTGGCGGGCAACGGTTGATCCGTCATTTCGGATCGTGTTCACGACTGTCCCGGCAGGGTAGCGGCGTCCCGACAATCGATGACGATCAAGGCGCAACGAGGGTGCCTTAAGGCTCATGGGATCCCGCGCAGTCACACTTTTGTACAGGGTTATGGGCCCGGTTTTTGCGCCCTGGCATTTGATTTTACCCGGGGGGCGGGTTAGCCTCAAAACGCGTCGGTATGTTGCGGATGCTGATATTTCCCGGATGATGGCAGGCCAGTCCCGGTATTCCGGTTGCGGGCAAGTCACCAAGCGTCAAGAACCAGAAAGGAAAAATGATGGAAGATAAAATTGATCTGTTGATGAGCTATGTCTCCATTTACGGCATGAAAATCATCGTTGCCCTGCTGATTTTCTTCATCGGTAAATGGGTGGCGAAAAAAATCTCGGTCGTGATGCAAAAGACCCTTAACCGCCGGGGCATCGATCCCGCACTGGAACACTTTGTCGCCAGTCTGACGTTTTACGGCTTGATGACCTTCGTCATCATCGCGGCACTGAGCCAGGTGGGCATACAGACGGCATCACTGATCGCGGTAGTCGGTGCCGCGGGCCTGGCGATTGGTCTGGCGCTGCAGGGTTCGCTGGCAAATTTTGCCGCCGGGTTTCTGATTCTACTGTTCCGGCCGTTCAAGGTTGGCGACTACATTGAAGCGGCGGGGACATCCGGAACCGTGGAAAAGATCCTGATCTTCACCACCGAACTCACAACCCCGGACAACAAGAAAATCATTATTCCCAACGGACAGGTGACCGGTGGAAATATTGTCAATTATTCGGCCAACGATACCCGCCGCGTTGATCTGGTCATGGGCATTGGTTACGGCGACGACATCGATAAGGCCAAGCAGGTTCTGAAGGATGTACTGGCCGCGGACGAGCGGGTGCTGCCTGAGCCGGCACCGACCATCGCAGTCGCTGCACTGGCCGATAGCAGTGTCAACCTGATCGTCCGTCCCTGGGTGAAGTCCGTGGACTACTGGGCGGTTAACTGGGACCTGACAGAGACCATCAAGAAGCGCTTCGATCAGGAAGGCATTTCCATTCCGTTTCCCCAGCGCGATGTTCATCTTTATCAGGAAACGGCGAGCTGATGGCCGCCAACAGCGCCTTAACATGAACAGTCACAATCAGGGGGAACGACATGGGCATACTTTCGTGGATTATTCTCGGCTTGATTGCCGGCGTCCTGGCCAAGTGGATCATGCCGGGAAAGGACCCGGGGGGCTTCATCATCACCACGCTACTCGGGATCGGCGGCGCGTTTGTCGGCGGCTACCTGGGTGCACTGGTGGGTTTTGGCGGGGTGAATGACTTCAGTCTTGGCAGTATTGTGACGGCGATGGTCGGTGCCCTGATCCTGCTCTACCTGCACCGCCTGCTTAAGCGATAGCGTCTCCTGTCACGGCTGGGGGCGGCCCCGGTCCAACTGGCTGAGGCTGTCCCTGAGGGCCGCCTCACGTTCCGCCAGCAGAATGAAAAGACCATCCGTGGCGCGTTGCGCCACGTAGTCGGGCAGCGCATCCTGGCTGACGGCGTCCTGTAGCGCCTGCGACTCGTCGATAACCGCCAACACGCTCTCCTGGCGTTCCAGCAATTCCCCGTACATTTCCATGGCCGCTTCCGCTTCCAGGCTCTCAGTGATTGTCGGCAGTAGCGCCTGCCGGACTGCGTCTGCCGCCGTTTCCTTCAGCAAAGCGGTGGCGGCATGGGGGTCACCGGTGATAATGGCCTGCCGCTGTTCCGGCGTCATGTTGGCCAACACCGACTTGAGAACCGGCCCAGCGGCGGGTATGGCATTCTCCGCCGCCCGGTTGATGACGGTCTCCAGCAGCAACCCCTTGGGGTCCCGGTGCAGATCCCGGGCTACGTCCAGGGTTAACCCCAGGGGCGGGGGTAGCAGAATGCGGACTAGGGGGTTATCCAGGTAACCGCCTTCCCGGGCAAGACCGCCGATCAGCGTATCAATGCCGGTGGTGAATTGCCGGAGGAACAGCGCACCAAGGGTCGACTGGACCCTGTCTGTAGCAGCGCTTTGCAGGCGTTCGACACCCTGGGCGCAACCGGTGAATGTCGCAGTGAGGGCCAACGGCAAGAGCAAACCAAAAAGGATACGCGACACGAACAGACTCCGAAGCAGGAAGCGGGGTGAATAAAGGGCATCCATGTCGTCGTGGCGGGACCGCCACCGAAAATCACCCCGGACGGGGCGGCGCTATTCTAGTGGCAATTTGTTTGGTTTACACCGGGCCGCGGCGTTATTCCAGAAGATTTTTCAACTCCTGAAGCTGCTCGGCGATGGCGTCGCGGGTCAGCACAGGCCCGGTCTTGTGCTCCAGCGCCGGCGGACGGTCAATCACCAGCTCCTCGCCGGCCAGAACCCTTTTGACCAGTTCGCGGTAAGCCTGGGCAAACATCGGATAGGAGCGGGCTTCGTCCAGGGTCGACAGGTTGTGCCAACCCGTTTTTTTACCCGCCAGGTAAACCGCGGGATGTGACCAGGATTGGGCATTTTTCGGGCTCGGGGCGTTGGCGGCCTCCCGGTAGGCATCCATGACAGTCGGCACCCCTTCGGTGACGAGGGTGCGCTCACAGGCTTCCAGCATGGCGTGCAGGGTCGGCAGGTATTCGTTGTGCTCAATCACCAGCTTGGCGCCGCGCAGGATCTGATCACTGGTGAACGGGGCCAGGGTTTCTTTCCACAGACGCTTGGCCTGGTTGAGCACCGTCACATCACCGAAGGCGGCGTGGTACTGGTTGTGGTAGTTGATGCGGAACAGACTGAACACCTGGTTGATGGTATCCACCAGGTGCGGATCTTCCGGTCGCGGCTTACCCTGCCCAGCTGCGGTCGGTGAGGTCGTCGACGAGGCTGCGATGTCGCGTACTGAGGTTTTCACCAGATCGTTGGCGTCTTTCATGATCGCTTTCACCTTGGCTGGCCAGATAGGCCCACTGTCGTTTTACATGTTGGAGAAACTTGGTGTTCCAGGAACTGGACGCCCGGCCGTCTTCCCGCCAGAACAGGGTGAAGGCCGGCAGCTCGCGCTCGGCGAATTCCCTGGGGATATTGGCAAGACTCAGGACTTCAAACAAGTCCGCGTTCGGCTGCCAGTCCCGGGGCAGCGGGTGCGGTTCGCTGTCGTGCTCGATGGTCGCAGTATAACGGGACCACTGGCGTTTCACGTGGCGGACAAAGTCGGAATTCCAGGTGCTGCGGGCCTCGGCCCTTTCCCGCCAGTAAAGGACGAATTCCGGCACCGCGTCTTCGATGAAGTTGCGGTTGATCCCCGCCTGGTTGACCAGGATATCGACCGCATCCGGTGACGGTCGCCAGTCAGCGGCGATCACACAGCGTCGACCGCGCTGGGCATTGCGGGCTTCTTCCTCCCGCCAGAGGCGCAGCACCTGCTTGAGAAACTTGGCGTTCCAGCTGTGTTTCGGTTCCCGGCGCTCCGTCCAGTAGGTGACGAACTCGGGGATCTGCTCTTCGACAAAGCCGGGGGGAATACCGTACTGCCCCAGCTGCGCCACGATATCCGGCGCCGGGCGCCAGTCCTGGGCCATCAGGCGGGTCGGGGCTTGCGGTGGGCGAGCGGGCAGGGGGCGGGCGGGTTCGGAAACCTGGCTCGCCGGCCAAGCATGGTTGGCAGCACCGGCAAGGGTAAACTCAAAGTGTCGGTCGATACCGAAAGGCTGGCTGTGCACAGTGATGACACCCTTGCCCTCAAGACTCTGACTCACACGGCGAATATCCCCCGCCTGCCAGAAGGGCAGCATCTGCTCAAGCTGTCGACAGTCGATGCGGCCCTGATCGCCGCCGAGGATCTGAATATCGGTCAGTAGCTGGTAGAGCAGCGCCTCTTCCAGGCCCAGGGTGGCGGCCAGTTGGGGGGAGACAAGCAGGGGACGTTCGGGCAGCAGTGACATGGTCGGTAATGTAACAGATGGCGGCCGGGTGCCGGAAGCCGCTGCACCCTGGAATGACGAGAAAGCCCGGACCCCGGTTATACTCCCCGTCAAACCGTCACGCGTTAAGGATATCCATGGCGAAAAAACCGAATACCGCCTTTGTGTGCAATGACTGCGGTGCCGACTACCGCAAGTGGCAGGGCCAGTGTGGTGAGTGCGGCGCCTGGAACACCCTGTCCGAAGTCCGCCTGGGGGCAGTGGCCAACACCGGCAGCCGGCGCAGTGTCGGCTTTGCCGGCGCCGCCGATGGGTCGGTCAAAACCCTCAAGGACATCGCCCTCGACGAAGTCCCGCGCATCGCCACCGGGACCCGGGAACTGGATCTGGTGCTGGGCGGCGGCCTGGTGCCCGGCTCCTGCATCCTGATCGGCGGTGAGCCCGGCGCCGGTAAAAGTACCCTGCTGTTGCAAACCCTGTGTGAATTGGCCCGCAGCCGTCCCACCCTCTATGTCACCGGCGAGGAGTCCCCCCAGCAGGTGGCCATGCGCGCCCAGCGGCTGGGGCTGCCCACCGATCAGGTCCAGATCATGGCCGAGACGTCGGTTGAAACGGTGTGTGCCACCGCCCAGGCAATGAAGCCGAGCATCCTGGTGGTGGATTCCATCCAGGTAATGAATCTCGAAGACATCACCTCGGCGCCGGGCAGTGTGTCCCAGGTGCGGGAGAGCGCGGCCATGCTGGTACGCTTCGCCAAGCAGAGCAACACGGTACTGCTGCTGGTCGGCCATGTCACCAAGGATGGCAGCCTGGCCGGGCCCAAGGTACTCGAGCATATGATCGACTGCTCGCTGATGCTCGAGGGCTCACAGGACAGTCACTTCCGCACCCTGCGCAGCCACAAGAACCGTTTCGGCGCCGTCAACGAACTGGGCGTCTTTGCCATGACCGAAAAGGGGCTCAGGGAAGTGGCCAATCCTTCGGCCATTTTCCTTCAGCGCGGTGAGGAGGTTTCCTCGGGCAGCGCGGTGATGGTGATCTGGGAAGGCACTCGGCCGCTGCTGGTGGAGCTTCAGGCGCTGGTGGATGACAGCCATCTAGGCAATCCCCGTCGGGTGACCGTGGGTCTTGATCACAACCGGCTCGCCATGCTGCTGGCGGTGTTGCATCGCCACGGCGGCCTGATGGTCGGCGACCAGGATGTCTTCGTCAACGTGGTGGGCGGCGTCAAGGTGGTGGAGACCAGTGCCGATCTGGCGCTGTTGCTGGCGGTGATCTCCAGTTTCCGCAATCGCCCCATTCCCAGGGACTGGGTGATCTTCGGCGAAGTCGGGCTGGCCGGTGAAATCCGCCCGGTTCCCAACGGACAGGAGCGGCTGCGCGAGGCGGCCAAGCACGGCTTCAAGCGCGCCATCGTGCCCGCTGCAAACGCCCCCCGTCAGGGCATTCCGGGAATGGAGGTAGTGCCGGTGAAAAAGGTCGCCGACGCTATCGCCGCCGTGGATCAATAGCCGGGCGGTTTAAGGCACCGCTAGCGGCGGTATACCGTTTCCTGGTCGGTGACCAGAGCGACGCTTTTGGCGCTGTCCGAGAACACCGCTTCGTCCTCGGCGAGCTTCGCCATGTTTTTTTCCCCCGGCTCGGTGAACAGTGCCACCGCTGACTCCCGGGAATAGAACCAGAGTTCCGGACAACCGGCAAAATCCAGGCGGGGGTTGTCGTTGTGGTGATCGGCCAGCACATGGTTTTGCACGTACCGGGGAGCGTACTTGCGCGGATCGGTCAGTTCGGCCCCGGCGCGAACGTGATCGTGGGTCCAGTAATGCTGGCTCTCGGTCCGGGTCATGGTGGCTGCGGGCAGGAAAAACGCCATCAGCTTGACGGTGGGCGTCTCCAATCCGTCGTTCCAGAGCTCCATTTCACGGCAGGGCATGGAAACGGTCCGGGAAAAAACGGCCCCGTGTTTCGATTGAAAGGCCTGGGCGTCGAGCGCCGACAACAGCGCAAGGCCCGCAGTTTCGCTGTCCAGCCAGATTTCGCTGACGCCGGCCCACTCCGGTACCGGCATCTGCATGTCCTCCCGGATGGTGAGTGGCACCGAGTGATTGAAATCAATGCGGTCAATGGCGTCTTCCGCCTCCCGCAGTGATAGCACCGAAGGCAGGTAATCCTCCCGCCAGTAGCGCCGGAATTGCCCGTCGTCGATACCGGGTTGCAGTTTGAACAGGGTGATAATCTTGATGCCCATGGCGATTCCTTCATGAGGCCTGGGTCCCCGGTGGCAGCGCGGGAAGCAGGTGACGTTGTTATGTTATGTCGGCTATTGATAACGCGACGGCTGCAGCAAGTAAACCGCCAGTGGCAATAATCATTGGACCTGCATTCGAATTCGGGGCATCAGTGTCAGGGCAATATGGGATATTAGGAAAATCGTCAGTCCGTGAATTTGCTTTCTATTGCTGAAGGGCGTCTGGCAAAGCAAGGGCGTTGGGGACGGACGCCAGCAGGAGCGTCAATCGGCGACAAGTTCATTGTAGCCAGGGTTCAGCAGACCGGTTGACAGGCCGAAAACCCGCTATGCATAATCAGTGACATTATCAACATTATTATAAAAACCCCGCGGTTATTCTCGATCTGTTTGCGGGGCAGTGTCGCCATTCTCCCGTGCGTCACATCAACATCAGTAGCCTAATCGGCCCGAGGCACGACCATGGAAACGTCAGCTCCGGTTACGGGCACCACGCCCACGCCAAACCCCATCGCCGAACAGGCGATAACCGATTTTTTTGAATCAGCCGCCCGCCGCCAGGGCCCATGGGATGCCTATCGACGATTGCGGGAGCAGGCACCCATCTACTATTCCCTCGAGCGGGGGATGTGGTTTTTGTCCGGTTATCGGGCCAATGAAGCCCTGTTGTTGTCACCCTCGGCGGAATTGCAGCTCACCCGACGTATGGATGCCATTCATCCCGAGTGGCGGGATCACCCGTCGATCGCCAAGCTGGAGCGCTACATCGCCTTTGTCGACGGCGACGAGCACCGCAAGCAACGTCTGCCGCTCAATCCTTCCTGGACGCCCCGGCGGATGGAGGCTTTGCGCCCCGCCATTCGCGCCCATGCGGAACAGTTGGTGGACGACTTCGTGCGCGCCGGCGGCGGCAGTTTTCCGGATCGGCTGGCCTACCCGCTGGCCGAACACACCCTGTGCTCGGTTTTCCAGTTCGACGCCAGCAAATTGCCCAATGCCCGTGAGCTTGTTAACACCATGCAGCTAGCGTTTGAAATTGACGTAACCCCTGAGCAGCTTGCCGCTGCAGACGAGGCTTCGGAGGTATTCAAGCAATTCTGGCGTGAAGAATACGAGCGTATCGCCCGCGACAATCCGGACAACGATATTTTCGCCGCCCAGTTCAAGGACCCGCGGTTCACCCTTGAGGATATCGCGATTCTGGCCGAGGCCCTGTTCAGTGGCGGTTTCGACAGTACCGCCCTGACCATGACCACCGGATTGGCGATCCTTCTCGAGCAACCCGGGGAGCTGGCCCGGGCGCGCCGCCACCCTGAATTGCTGGACGGTCTGCCCGATGAATTCCTGCGCATGACGGCGACCATCCCCATGACCATTCGGGTCGCTGCGGCGGATATTGATCTCGAGGGACACCGGATCGCCGTCGGCGAGCTGATTGGTGTGATGCTCGGTGCCGCCAACCGGGATCCGTCGGTGTTTGAGTCGCCGGATCGCCTGATTCTCGACCGGCCGAAGGTTCGCAACCTCGGGCTGTCACATGGCGCCCATGCCTGCCTTGGCCGCTCCCTGGCAAAAATCGAAATGTACGAGATGTTCCGCGCCCTGCTGGCGAAGACAAACCACATCGAGCAGGTGGGGGATGCGGTGCATCGTTCCCGCCAGTCGGTCCGCGGTGTCGAAAAACTGGACCTTAAAGTGTGGTGACACGGGGTGCCGAGGTTCGCAGTTACGCCGGTGCAAGATGCGGCCGAGATTCAATTTCTGTAAACACAATAACCAGGATTTCCGTATGAAAAGACTCGATGGCAAAGTGGCGATCATCACCGGCGGTGGTGGCGGTATAGGGGGCGCCACCGCACGGCGTCTGGTGGGCGAGGGCGCCAATGTGGTGGTGGCGGATATCTCCCTCGACAGCGCCAACCGGGTCTGTGCGGGCCTGGGTGACCGGGCGCTGGCGGTGCACCTCGATGCCGCCGATGAAAACAGTTGTGAAGCGGTGGTGGCCGCCACCCTCGACCGCTTCGGGCGCGT
>PABE01000099.1 GCA_002702725.1 Porticoccaceae bacterium | reverse complement strand
CTGTGTGGCTGTGTTCCCGTAATGATGTGATTGGTAATGCCGGAGTAATTATATCGGGAGCTCTGGTTATTTGGCTCGATTCTTATTGGCCGGACTTAATAGTCGCCAGTCTTGTGGCAGTCGTTTTTCTGCACACCGCCTATGAAGTGCTTCGAGATGCGGGCCGGTCCTGGCGGAGTGAACCACACACCCATGTCGGCAGATGCGGTGGTTGACGGAAAAGGCCGGTGAGTGTTGGGCCGCTCTTGCTTGTCAATTGTTTCTTGACTCCCTAAACTGCTTTAGGTTATTGAACTCAAATCCGACTTTCTAAATGCAGCCGAGAAAACGCTGGCCACTGGTATTTTTGATGCTCCTCATGGTCTGGGGACAGCTTACCTATGCCTGCGAAACCATGGATATGCCACCCCAGTCGGTCTGCTGTTGTGAAGATGGCATGGAGGGCTGCGATACAGCAGTGCCTTCTCCCTTGGAGGAGGGTTGTGACCATGACGGCCCGGCCACGTCTTCAGCGTCTTGCTGTGCGGTGGACTACCAGTCGGCCGTTGAAGACGCTTCGACTTCATCGTGGAGTCCCGATCAATCGTTGACGTGGCTCTACAGTATTGCGCTTGTATTCTGGCCCTACCCGGACACGCTATCCACAACCTCCGCAATAACACACCCTCCCAACCCGGACTGGCTTCTCGCCCAGGCCGAAAGCGGTCGTACCGTCTATCTCTCCACCCTGCGTCTGCGTATCTGATTAATCCGCCCGATTTGTCGTGAGGCTACGGTTTTCCCTCATGGGAAGCCGAGGATTATTCATTATACCGACGGAGGAGATCCCCCGTGCACAATCCAATTGGCGGCCTGATGGCCCTGGTGGTGTTCATTGCACCATTGGTGGCTTTCGCGGTGCCGCCGCAACCGGAAAACAGTCAATCGCTGCAGGAGGACGAGGCGCTAACCGCCGAGCAACTGGTGGACGCCGTGCTGACCCGCAATTCCGGTCTTAAGGGGCTGGCGGCGGCTGCCGAGGCAGCTAACTACCGCATCGCCCCTGCCGGCGCCCTGGACGACCCCATGCTCACTTATGCCGGCGCGCCGAAAACCGCCAGCGGCCCCCGGGGCTTCCAGGAGCGGGTGGAGCTGAGCCAGACACTGCCCTGGCCGGGCAAACTCGGCCTGCGCGAGGACGCGGCCCGCGCCCGGGCCGAGGGTGAGGAGCAATCCCTGGCGGACCGCCGGCTGGCCCTGATGGCGGCCGCCAAGGGCCTGTTTGCCGAGTGGGCGTATATTCACCGCACCCTGCAAATCAAACATGCCCACCGGGATCTGCTGGTCGAGTTGCGACGCGTCGCCGAAACCCAGTACGCGGCAGGGCGGGCCCGCCAGCAGGATGTGTTGCAGGCGGAAGTGGAAGCGGCCCGCATCGACACCGACATCGTGACCCATCGGCGGCACCAGCGGGAAGTGCGGGCGATGATCAACGGCTTGTTGAACCGTCCTCCCCAAAGTCCGCTGCCGCCGCCGGCGGCACTGCCTGCACCGGTCGAACCACCATCGTTGCCGGCGTTGCAAGAGGTCGCTCTGGGGGAGCACCCGGAACTGCGCCGGATTCAGGCGCGCATCGCCGAGGCGAGCGCCCGGCATGGCCTGGCCGAGAAAGACTATTTTCCCGACTTCAAATTGTCCGCCGGGTACAACAGCCTGTGGATGGATACCGATCAGCGCTGGACAGTCGGTCTCACTGTCAACCTGCCGTTCGATTTCTCCGGCAAGCGCAGTGCCAGCCGGAATGCGGCCGAAGCCGATGTCATGCGCTACCAGTGGCAATTGACGGATCGCGAGGCGCAGTTACTCGCGCAACTGGAGCAGGGACGTGCGCAGGTGCAAGAGACCGGGGAGATCGTGGCCATCCACCGGCAGCGGCTGTTACCCCTCGCCGAGGAAAGCCTCAATGCCGCCGTCGCTGATTACCGGGCGGGGCAGGGTAGTTTCCTCACCGTCATCGATGCCGAGCGGCAACAGCTGCGAACCGAGGACAGCCTGGTCCGCGCCCGTGCGGATTATCTGCGGGCGTGGGCAGCCCTGGAACGGGCCGCCGGGCGGCCCTTGGGCAGCGCACTGCCAATCCCCGCCAACCAGGCGCCGGCGGCCACCGCCGTCGACGCGCACAAACAAGAGAAACGACCATGAACCGACGAACGATCTTTTTTTCTATTGCCGTTATCGGGTTTCTGGTGGTTACCGGTACCCTGAGCGTGCTGTGGCTGTCCGGGAACGATACCGCCACCGCCAATGGCCCCTCAGCCCTCCAGCCTGCCTATCGGGCTGGGCCGTTCCAACTGGGCATCGAGCTTGATCCGGAAACACCCCGGGTCGGCAACAACACCCTGACACTGGTATTGCTGGATAAAGCAGGTCAGCCGGTCAGCGACGCATCCATCAAGGCCGTGGCGGAAATGCCTGCCATGGGCGCCATGGCCGCCATGCAGGCGCCGGCCGATATGACGGCAATCGAACCCGGTCTCTATCGGGGGACGTTCGAGCCATCAATGGAAGGCAGTTGGCCGCTTACCCTGCAGATCAGCAATGAGGGAGTGGGATCCGCCCGGGTCAGCTTCGATCTGGCGACAGGCCGAAAAGGCTTGCAGCCAGCCAGTGGCGTGACCGCTCTGACACAAGAGGCAGGCGGCGCGGGCAATGCCGATGGGCTACCTTACCGCAGCGGTCCCTATCGGCTGGACGTATCGATAGAACCCACCACGCCGCGCGTGGGTGAGAACATCCTGAGCGTGGTGCTGCGCAATGCCGATGGGGAGCCTCTGGAGAACGCCGAGATCAAGGCGGTCGCCGAGATGCCTGCCATGGGCGCCATGCCCGCCATGCAGGCCCCGGCGGAGATGGTGCAAATCGAACCCGGACTCTACCGGGGGGCATTCGAACCCTTCATGAAGGGAAGCTGGCCCCTGACGCTAAAGATTCAGGCACCGGGGATGCCGGCCCGGCAAATCAGTTTCGACCTGGCCACCGGTCGTGAGGGGCTGCAACTGGCCTCGGGCGCCGTCCGAACTGACGGCGGTGATATGGCCGACGAGGCGCCACCGGGCACGGTGACCCTGGACAATCGCCGCCGCCAGTTGATCGGTGTCAAGACTGCCGAGGCGCAAGCCATGGCCATGACCCGCACCATCCGCGCGGCAGGCCGGATTGCCTACGACGAAACTCGCCTGGCTGATGTCAGCCTCAAGTTCGATGCCTGGATCGGCGAACTCGATGCCGATTATGTCGGGGTTGCGGTCGCCAAGGGCGAACCGTTGTTTACGGTGTACGGCCCCGAACTGCTGGCCGCCCAGCAGGAATACCTGGAATTGAAACGCCGCGGTAGCGCCTCGCCGACGCTGCTCAGCGCAGCCCGCAAGCGTCTGGCCCTGTGGGATATGAGTGATGGGGAGATCGCCACCCTGGAGAAGCGGGGCGAGCCCTTCGACTACGTCGCCATGCACGCGCCGATCAGCGGCACCGTGGTGGCCAAGAACGTGGTGGAAGGCACCGCCCACAAGGCCGGCATGACATTGCTGCGCATTGCCGACCTCTCCCATGTCTGGGTGGAAGCGGATATCTACGAGGGCGAACTGCCCCTGGTAACGCCGGGAATGCCCGTGACGGTGACCCTGCCTTACTTGCCCGGAGAACAGTTCGAGGGCAGAGTCGACTACATCTACCCCTATCTGGACGGCGCCAGTCGCACCGGGCGGGTGCGCCTCACCGTCGCCAACCCCGAAGGCCACCTAAAACCCGAGATGTACGCCGAAGTGAAACTCCAGGCCGACCTCGGGCGGCGCGTGGCGGTACCGGAAGAAGCCGTCATTATCGCTGGTGAATTGAGGGTGGTATTCGAGGATCTGGGTGGGGGCCGGCTGGCCCCGCGCAAGGTGCAAACCGGGCAGCGGGCCGGTGGCTTTATCGAAATCATCAAGGGTATCGAGGCCGGCGACCGGGTGGTCACCTCCGGTAACTTCCTGATCGCCTCCGAAAGCCGACTCAAAGCGGGGATGGAACAATGGTAGATAACAATCAAAAGCACCTACCAGCTCATCCCCCTGCCGAAGGGGAGGCCATCGGTTGGCTGCAGCGGATCATTGGCTATTGCGCCCGCAACCCCCTGATTACCCTGGTGGCGATGCTCGCGCTGACCTTCGGCGGCTGGCAGGCGCTAATGCGGGCCCCTCTGGATGCCATACCCGATCTGTCCGATGTGCAAGTGATTATCTTTACCGAGTGGCCCGGGCGCAGCCCGGACTTGGTGGAGGACCAGATCACTTATCCCTTGACGACCACCCTGCTTTCCGCGCCGGGGGTGAACTATGTGCGTGGCCAGAGCATGTTCGGCTTTTCTTTCGTCTATGTGATTTTCGACGATGGCGTGGACATGTACTGGGCTCGCTCCCGGGTGCTGGAATACCTCAATGGCGCCGCCGCTGAGCTGCCGGAAGGGGTTACCCCCACACTGGGGCCGGACGCCACTGGCGTCGGCTGGGTCTATCAATACGCCCTGCGGGACAGCTCTTCTGACGCAGGGGGCAACCAGAGCCTGGCGGACCTGCGCTCGCTGCAGGATTTCAATCTGCGCTATGCCCTGGAGGCGGTCGAAGGCGTGGCCGAGGTGGCCTCCATCGGCGGCTTTCAGCGGGAATACCAGATCAGTCTCGACCCCAACAAGCTCGCCTCTTATAACATCCCCCTCAAACGGGTGGCCGAGGCGGTGGGGGACTCCAACCAGGACGTGGGCGGACGCATCCTGGAGGTGGCGGGTCACGAGCAGTTTATCCGCGGCCGGGGCTACGTGAAATCCGTGGCGGACCTGGAAAAGGTGGTGTTGAAAACCACCCCGGCCGGCGTGCCGGTCACGGTGAAGGACGTGGGCCATGTGGCCCTGGGGCCCGCCATGCAGCGGGGCCAGGCGGAGCTGGACGGCGAGGGCGTGGCCGTGGGCGGGATCGTGGTGATGCGCTACGGCGAGAATGCCCTGGAGGTGATCGACAAGGTCAAGCAACGCTTGGCGGATATAAAACCGGGGCTGCCCGAGGGCGTGGAGGTCGTGCCCGTCTACGACCGTTCCACCCTGATCAACGAGGCCATCGACACCCTGACCTGGACCCTGATCGAGGAGATGCTGATCGTCTCCCTGATTATCGGCATCTTCCTGCTGCATGTGCGCTCCACCCTGGTGGCGGTGATCACCCTGCCCGTGGCGGTGCTGATGGCTTTTATCCCCATGTATTTTCAGGGGCTGACGGCCAACATTATGTCCCTGGGGGGGATCGCCGTGGCCATCGGCGCCATGGTGGATGCCGCCATTGTCATTATCGACAATGTCCACAAACGGCTGGCCCGATGGCAGAGCCTCGACGCCGATCCCGAGGAACAGGCCAAGTCCCGGCGGGAGGTGATTATCGAGGCCATGCAGCAGGTGGGGCCCAGCATCTTTTTCTCGCTGGCGATCATCACCATCTCGTTTATGCCGGTATTCGCACTGGAAGGCACGGAAGGGCGCATGTTCAAGCCGCTGGCCTTTACCAAGAGCTATTCCATGGCGTTTGCGGCACTGCTGTCCATCACCCTGGTGCCGGCCCTGGCGGTGTGGCTGATTCGCGGCAAGATCCGCGCCGATCGCAGCAAGCTGAATCAGTGGCTGGTGGCCGCCTACCGACCGGTGGTGGCCTTCGCGGTGCGCTTCCGCTGGGCAGTAGCTGGAGGGGCCGTGCTGGTATTGCTGTTGACGGTGATTCCCTTCCGGCAACTGGGCAACGAGTTTATGCCGCCCCTCAACGAGGGGTCGATTCTCTTTATGCCCACGGCCCTGCCGGGTATGTCCATTACGGAGGCGACCCAGACCCTGCAGACCATGGATCGGATTATTGCCGATATCCCCGAGGTGGAGCATGTCTTCGGCAAAGTGGGTCGCTCCACCAGCGCCACCGATCCAGCGCCCCTGTCCATGGTGGAGACGGTGATCACGTTGAAACCGAAGGATCAATGGCGCGAGGGGATGACCTGGGACGGGCTGATCCAGGACATGGACCAGAAGCTGAAGTTTCCGGGCATGCCCAATATCTTCTGGATGCCCATCCAGACCCGCACCGAGATGCTCGCCACCGGTATTCGCTCGGCCTTGGGCATCAAGGTGTTTGGTGCCGACCTCGCCACCATTGAGGAAACCGGCATCGCCATCGAGAACGCGCTTCAGCAGGATGAGCGCACGGCGTCCTTTACCCGCAGTGCGTTTGCCGAACGCAGTACCGGCGGTTATTTCCTCGATTTTACGGTGGACCGGGCGGCTGCCGCACGCTTTGGACTGAATGTCGGCGACGTGGGGAGGGTAATTATGGCCGCTATGGGCGGGCAGGTGGTTTCGCAAACTGTGGAGGGACGGGAGCGCTACAACATCCTGGTGCGCTACGCCCGGGATTACCGGGACAACGTCGAAGCCCTGGAGCGGGTGCTGGTGCCCACGCCCACCGGCGCCCAGATTCCCATCACCCAGGTGGCAGATATCGAGTTCCGCACCGGCCCGCCGGCGGTGCGCAGCGAGGACGGCCTGCTCGTGGGCTTTGTCTTTGTCGACGTCAAAAGCGATATCGGCATTGCGGACTATGTCGAACGGGCGAAGCAGGTAGTTGCCGACGAGGTCACGGTGCCGGACGGCTACCGGCTGGCCTGGGCTGGGCAGTTCCAGTATTTCGAGCGGGCAAAGGCCAAGCTGCAGCTACTGGTGCCGGCCACCCTGTTTTTGATCTTCTTCATGCTCTTTATGCATCGGGGGGCCCTTACGGAGACCCTGGTGGTGATGCTGAGTGTGCCTTTTTCCCTCAGCGGCGCCGTCTGGCTGCTGTGGTGGCTGAACTTCAAGCTCAGCGTCGCCGTCTGGGTGGGCATGATCGCCGTGGCAGGCCTTGCCGTGGAGTTGGGTCTGCTGATGATGGTGTACCTGGATATCGCCTGGCGCGATCGGGCAGCGGAGCATCGACTCAACACCCGCGCCGATTTGCAAGCGGTGGTTCAGAGTGGCGCCGGCCAGCGCATCCGTCCCATGCTGATGACCGGGCTTGCACTGTTTATGGGGTTGATCCCGATTCTGCTCTCCAGCGGTACCGGCGCCGATGTGATGCAGCGTATCGCCGCGCCAATGGTCGGAGGGGTGATCTCGGCCTTGCTGATGGTGCTGGTGGTGTATCCCGCGATATTCATGTTCTGGCGGGGGCGGGGACTGCCCGAGGGAGCGCCGACGCCGCCATCGGAAAATGAAAATGTGTAATCCGCCGGTATCAATTCTCGTTTTCGGTCCGGTTGGTAGTATTTCCGGGCCTCCTACCACTTTGTGGAGGTTATGGCCATGAAAACACAGCAAAAATCCTGGTTGACTGCACTCCTGGGGGCGCTGTTGATGATGGCCCTCTCTATTGCAGGAGCAGCCGAGCCCAACACGTCGTCGACCAATGCGGCCTCGTCGATAGCCGAAGCGGATGAAGAGAAATATCGGCACCCACAAAGCGCCCGGGCAAAGGTCTCCTTCACTACCTTGAGCACAAAGCTGAAGCGCACCGGGCTGCGGAATCTGCTGCCGTGGCTATTGGTCGCGGCATGCCGGGGAAATTCCCCTGGCCTCGCGAAGGTATCGACAAAACAACATCGCCGGAAAGGAGAGAGGTGGTTACGGCAGCACCATCTCACCAGAGAGGGCGACAGTCGCCGCAAAATGGATGGGCACTATTGGGGAGTCCGAGAGGAGTCAGTACAGTCTGGGCTATCACGAAACAGGATACCCCTCCCCGGCTAAAAGAGGGAAAGGGGTATCCTTCAGGAGGTTACTGTTGTTGCGCTTCGCTTTCGTGAAATTGGGCGAGAGCCTCGTACTCCTCCGCTTCGGATCGATGGAGTTGAACCAGGCGTTCGCAATGATTCACCATTGCCTGACTGGCTCCTGGTCTTTTCAGTCTCGCTGCGTTGTGCCGGTAGGAATTTTTTATTTTTTCATGCCTATCAGCTTCCGCTCGGGCTTGGCTCGCCATTTTTTTGTAGTGGTTGGCAAGTGCCTGGTGATGCTCAGGTTTTTCCGCCAGCTCACTCAACAGCTCTTCGATGGAAGAAACATCGGGCCGAGCCTGGGCAGGAACAGCCGCGGCGAGGAAAGCGCTCAGTAAAACAATCCAGAATGCTCTGTAAGTTTTCATGATTAGTCTCCAAGAGATATACGGTTTTTGCTTCGTCGATTTGACACCGTTCTTTGGCAAGTCTGCCGTGAGATCGTTATGGCAACGGTGCAAAATCCTTTTCAGCCAGTGACGGCATGATGCCGTCGCCGAATGGGTTTTGGCGGGCGATAAATCTTCTGCCGAAACTCATGGAGGGTTTGGGCGGTGAATGAGGCAATCCTGTGGAAGGCGGCTCCCATTGCGACTGAGAAGGGGGTGTCTACAAGGGCGGATACATTGGAGCACGAGGTCATGCAGGCTGCGAACACGGTGCAGTCAAAGCACTTCATTTTATTGAAGAACAGGCATTTCACTTCAACGCCAAGGCCGCTTCGTAGCTTGTGACAAGGCGGGCTGTCCTCGATGGTCATTACCTCGCCCGGTTCAATCCGCCTTTGTTCTGGGTAAATGAAGCTTCCAGGATCAATTGATTGATAGGGAGCCTGAGTCGGGGCAGCAAACAAGAAGCTTCCCTCACCGTTGGCGGACAAACTCACCGCCCCCAAAAAAATAATCTGGGCTATTACGAGGGATCTGACCAAAAGGCTGTTGTGCATTCACATGGGCCCATATCGTCGGTCGCTAACAAGGGTTGCCATCTCTGGGCACACTCCCCATTCAGGAGTCGACTATGTAGTTCCTGTAATCAACGGAAGTATAGCTCATTGTTTCCATGACTACGCTCTCAAGCATACAGCGAGTTGTTTTCGCTGAAGCTGCTACCGTTTGCTCCCAGGCTTGACTCATCGAGCCCTCTCGTCAATGAGTTAAGCGGTTGGGTTTTGGCGATCTTGAAGACGGATCAACGATAATGAATGTCTTACCTGCAGACTCCCAACAGATGTCAAAACCACTTGACTTGGAGTTGACTCCAGGTTCTATGATGTGTTTGTTTCAGGTTTTCAGGAGACAAACCCGGATGAAACCCTGGGAAAGTCGCTCACTGGCGCTGTGGCTGACCGTCGTGCCAATGTCCGTGCCCGTTGCTCTCGCTCACGATCCCGTTTTCGGGCTTGGCCCCCACACACTTTATAAGGGCGGCGTGGAAATTCATTTTGGCAGTCACCAGGAGAAAGCCGGAGACGAGCGAGCCACTGAATCAGAAATTCAGTTTAAATATGGCTTGACCAGTGATTGGGTCGCCGGTATCGGCGTGCCCTATGTGCGCAGCACAGGGCATAGGGGTAGCGACAGCGGGCGCGGCCCCACCAGCCTGTCCACCAAATACCGCTTTTGGCGCAACGATCTGCCGGGCGCTCAGGAATCCTCCGCCGTGGTGGCCAGGATGATTCTAGACGATGGTGACATGGGGCACGGGCAGGCCGAGCGCGAAGGCAATGATTATCTGCTTGGCCTGACCTACGGCTACGAGGGGCGTAAGTGGTACCGCTGGGCCTCGTTGCGCCGCCGTTTCAACGGCGATGCCGAAAATGGCGCTGCGCGCCCCGATAAATGGCTGGCCGATCTGGTCGTCGGCATTCGCCCGATCCCTACGGAATACTTGGAGCCCGATTGGGTCTGGATGTTGGAACTGAATTATGAACATACGGAACACATCACAGGTGCTTTCAATGGCTCGCCCCAGCGTATCGGCGGCGATCAATGGTTTCTCTCGCCGGGCCTGATGTGGACCTACCGCAACTTCGCCGTGAAGGCTGGTGTGCAACTTCCCGTCTACGACGATCTTTCTGGTGATCAGGAGGCGGACGATTACCGAGCCTTGGTGGAACTGGAATGGCATTTATAGGGGTGAGCATCATGCGGAGACTGTTAGTAGTCGTACTACTTACATTGACAATGCCCGTTTTGGCAGCGGAGATACGCTACGAATTGAGGGTGGATGGACTCGCCTGTCCTTATTGTGCTTATGGTATCGAAAAGAAAATCAAAGCACTGGATGGCGTGGACAAAGAGAGCATTCAGATCCAGCTCAACGAAGGAGTTGTCGTTTTCGAGGCGGATAACCTCATAAGCGAAGGCAGGCTCAAGCGTTTGATCAACGACGCCGGATTTACCCTGCGTGGACTGAAAACAAGCAGCGCCACGAGCGGGAACGCTGCCCATGGGCGATGAACGTTTGACCGCCAACACTTCACTCGCCACTGGCTTCGGCTTGGCGCTGCTCGGCACCACCTGCTGCGCCCTGCCAGTCGTGCTGGTCACCCTCGGCCTGGGCAGTGTGGTGGCTTCTGTGGCCTCGGTGCTGCCGTGGCTGGTTTGGCTGTCGCAATACAAGTCGATCACCTTTTCCGCCACAGCCTTGGTACTGGTTTATAGCTGGTGGCAATTGCGTTGCGCGGGGCGGTCCGAGCAGTGCGCCATTGGGGGCGGCAAGCGCCTTAAATGGCAAAGACGGGTATTGGCCGTCAATACTGCCATTTTCGGCGCAGCCGTGTTCGCGGCTTATGCGCTGCTGCCCGTCACGCTGTGGCTGGAAGGCCTTGCCGGGTCCTTGATCTAAAGTCGGATACAGAGATGAGTGAAAAACAAGGTGTCTCGAACAGCGGGAATGATCCAAAAACGGTATGGGTCGAGGTGCTGACGGCTTCGGGCTGTGTTCGCTGCCAGGAGACCAAGGCGCTGGCGAAAGTGATAATAGCCGAGCTGGGCAACCACAGTATCCAGTATCGAGAAATCAATGTCGTGGATAATATTGATTACGCCGTGCAATTGGGTGTAATAAGTGCGCCGGCCATCGCTTTGAACGGGGAATTGGTTTTTCCCGGGCCGCCCTCGAAGGCCAAGCTGCGCCAGGCGATTCTGGAAAGGTTGGGTGAGCCCTGACGGATACTGCTGACTGGATGCAGGCGGGAGGACTCGGGGCTTGGGCGCGCCGTCCCTGCGGCCGTAGGCGCCATCGGTATCGGTCGGTTGGAAAATCTGCAATCGGCAGGACGTTGGCGTCGCGCCTTTGAAATAACGGGAGACATCACGCTGATTGCGATGGATCTCTATGTTCAACGAGTACTGGGTCCGGGTGTGAAGGATGAAGCGAATTGGTGAAGTCGCCGAACAGTTCGGCATCAGTGCCGATACATTGCGCTATTACGAAAAGATCAAACTGCTGCCCAGAGTCCAGCGCAACAACGGCGTGCGTTTTTACAGCGACAAGGATCTTTCGTGTCTGCGATTTATCAAGCGGGCACAAAAAATGGGTTTCAGCCTGGAGGAGATCGCGCAGCTGTTGAGTTTCCGCGAACGCCCGCAACAGGCCAAGCCCCAGGTGCGTACACTGGCGCACCAGAAATTGACGGAGATCGAGGAGCACCTCGCGGAACTGAGCACCTTGCGGGATGAACTGCGGCTGCTGACCAACCTCTGCGGCACCAGTGACGACGGCTGTCCCATCCTGGATAAGTTTGAGGACGATGTCTGACAGTGACTGTTCCCGGACTTGGTTTTGCCTGCCGATCGGCAGAAAGGTTCAGGTAGCGTCGGGGAAAAATAGCGTAAAAGTGGTTTTATTCCGGGCAGAGGCCGCCTCCACACGGCCACCATGGGCCTCGACTATGGATCGCACAATGGCCAGACCAAGTCCAGCCCCTTCGCTTTGGCGCGTCCTGGAGGGATCGACACGGTAAAAGCGGTCGAAAATCCTGGGCAAATGCTCGGCTGGAATTTCCGGCCCCGGATTCTGTACGCTGAGTAACGCCCTACCCTCGTTCGATGAATCCAGCAGGATCAGCACACTTGCCCCCGCGGGCGCATGACGTAGGGCATTGGACAGCAGATTGGATAATGCACGGCGCAGCATGGCGCGGTCACCCAGTATAATTGGCGCCTTTCCCTCCAATACTAATTCGATGTGTTTTTCCTCCGCCAGGGCCTCGAAAAAATCGAACAGCTCGCGCACTTCACGAGCCAGATCGAGCGGTTCCCAGACAGGCTTGAGCAGGCCGTGTTCGCTTTGGGCCAGCCAGAGCATGTCATTAACCATCTTGGTCAGGCGCTCCTGTTCTTCGAGGTTTGAATATAACAGTTCGCGATATTCTTCCAGGCTTCTGGACTTCCCCAAACTCACCTGAGTCTGTGTGATCAGGTTGGTCAGAGGCGTGCGCAATTCATGGGCGATATCAGCGGAGAAATGGGATAGTCGAACAAAGCTGTCTTCCAAGCGGCCAATCATATGGTTGAACGAATCAACCAGCGTTTTCAGCTCCGCGGGCACGGTATTGGGGTCGAGACGCACATGCAATCGATCCGCCTGAACATCACCCATAGACTCACTCAGAGCACGTATTGGCGCATGCCCCTGATGCACGCCATACCAGGCCGCCAGGAGAGTGATGGCCCCTGCCGCCACCATAATCATCCACAAACTGCGCCGAAAATTTTCCAGAAAGTGGATATGGAAATCCATATCGATAGCAGCAACGATGCGATAATTCTGG
>PABE01000098.1 GCA_002702725.1 Porticoccaceae bacterium | reverse complement strand
TGGCGGGGGTTCATCCGAGACCGCGCCCGCCACTATCGGCACCAATTCGGCGCGACTAGACACAACCACTCGCCAAGTGCCTATTGCATCGGCGACGGGTTTACTCTCGCCGACAATCGGGGAACCGATGACGACAACGGCGATGAATTGCTAGAATTGATCGGCAAGTTGCCGCGTTCCCTGCAGTCTGCAGCGATTGCCTACTGCCTTCCACTGATGCGCGGGGAAGATTCTCCCGCCAACACTGGCCAAGTAGCCGAATCGGTGGGAATTACCCGCCAATATGCTAGCAAAATAGGGTTGCTGTCTTCCGTTCGCGCAGAACTACTCTGTGCGTTGACCTAGTTTCCATCCGTTCCGAGTTCTTTAATCTTCAATTTTTGGGAAAGCAAACAATGAACACAGCAACCGTAAAAAGCGCCGTTTCGCAATTAATCGCCGGTAAAACCACCGTTGCCGGATTTATCCAAGTCGCAAGCAAAGAGGGGGTAGCCGATGCGCTGCAAAGCGCCATCATCGCAGCCCATTTTGCCGATCGCAGTAAAAGCGCGGAAAATATCTGCGCCGAGTTAGGAATTGAGACCCCCGCCAAGCAACCCGCAAAGCGTACCCGCAAGCAAAAGCCCACCACGCGCAAGCAATCCGACAACCCCAAGGGTTGCGACAGCGGAAAATTGTGGCGGGAACTGGACGGCGACAATTGCGCCGATATGGTTTCCGACCGTTTGGCGCTTGTTGAACTGGACGACGATAGCCCGATTAAACTGGCATTCTCGCCGCACAAGCAGTCCAACCAGTGGAACTGCTGGGGCATTAAAGTAGGCCGTAGTCGCGATATCGTGCGCATCGCAGCTGTCCGTGCAATTATCGCATCGGCGGAAGATCTTGGCGCGATCCTAGAATAGTCACCACCACACAACCGACAATCGCCAACCACGCTAGCTCAACCAGCTAGCGTGGTTTTTTCGTGCGCTTGCAACACTGGCCACAATCTGATCGCCAACTATCAACAACCCGAACCCGATTCTACCCGCCTAGCGTCGATTCTCCCTTGCGCGAATTGAAAATAGCTACCGGCATAGCCTAGCCTATTCGGCGCAATCCTAGGGGCAAATACGGCGATTCTAGCGGCATGACAATTTGTCCACCTATTCCGAGTGGTGCCGTATTATAGGGATTCTCATTGTAGATTTTATGCGAGCCCTATTCAGCGCTCCCTTCTAGCCCGCAAGAGACCCTATTTTCGCGTGTGGATTATCCCATCCTCTTGTATTTTGCTGGTTGACACCTGTCGCAACAGCGTTTGGGAAAGGATATTCTTTGTAAATCCCCTGTAAATGGCTCCCCGTTGCCATTAAAGGACTCTGGTTGACACTTCGCGGCCTGGCTGTTGGGTTGGTTAGGTGGCGGAAAACCACAACCGTCGAGTGTTCTTTGTACTCTCTTAGGATAAGTGAAATGAAAGAAGTAGCCCTGGAAAGGATTGGGGATGTGCAGGTTTCCCTTGAAAAGGCCAGAAACGGCCCTTACATGGTGCTGGTGACACAAAGCGGCTTGATTCTGGACTATGCCTGGGAAGGGCATTCCAGGAAAGAGGGTCAATTTCAGTTCCGCAAGACCACCCAGAAGTACTCCAGAATGACTAAGAAGGAGAAACATCTCCTGGGTATTTAGGTTTTTGGTTGACACTTTCCGCAACTGCATTTGGGTTGGTTAAGTGTGGGTTTTTTCGTTTCGTGAAAGGGGAAAGCAATGAGAATCGGAGATCAAGTCCAGGAATACTACTGCAACAGCGACGGCAGGTTTGAACTCGTCGGCCCCAAAGGCGTGGTGATTGCCCTGGAAGAAGACATGGACGGGTACACCGACAAGGTGACTGTCCGCTGGGAAACCGGCGCGATCGAGGAAAGGAATCCTGGGGAATTGGAAGAAATCACCCCAAAGCTCTACGTCAACCTGTATATGCATGACAGAGCGTACGGTGGACCGCAAGAAGGCGGCTGGTGGTATGACACATACGCTCCAGTATCTGAAGAGGATGCTGAATGGGAGCACGCAAAGCCACCAAAGTTCGGCCTCTTTGCAACTGAAGCCGAGGCAGAAGACGCAAGGAATGAACTGGAAGGATGGTGCAATTTGGCAAATGAGACTCGCCGCTCGCCGTCATCGGTACTCTCAGAAGGTCACTATGTGGCAATGCTGGAAGCCTGGCCTGCTGAATATCAGCCTTCAAGTCGTCCATTTTACTGCTAAGAATCCTACTCCAGCTCTCCTGCGGGAGGGTTGGCTTGGAGATTCTTTACTCGAAAAGGGAAAGCAAATGTCTCGCACCATCAAGATCGTCGGCCCGGAAGGGCATGGAGTAACCATCCAGACGATCAACGATAAGCTCCAGGAAAGGTTCCTGGGTATCAGGGAGAGGAATCCGAAAGGGTTTCTGGACCAATTCGACCAGCAATTCGAGGTAATTTGCTGTGACATCGCGCAAGAGATCGGCGCTGAGTTCACAATCGTGGACGACGTAGACTCTTTTGGGAATCCATGTGATGGGCTTGTGTTCGCAGTGAAATGCTCGATCAAGACCGCTTTGGAAGTAGGGGAGTGAAATGAATATGCTGAGAATCAAAGGAAAAAACGAACCTCGCCGCAAGTATGCCACTGGAACTTGCCAAGACTGTGGTAGGACAATGCGGACAACTGTTGTTACATTCTGGGTAAATGGGCACCAAATGAGGCTCTGCTCTGAATGCATCAATGCCTACCGAGACATAATACTGCGCCCATCGAAAGATCAAAACGCTCTAGTCTGACACGGAAACTTGCAAAGAATCCCCAAACACGGCTCACTTGCGAGTGGGTCGCATTGGAAATTCTTTACTCTAAAAGGGGAACGCAAATGAAAGGCTTACACGAATACGAATTTGGTGAGTTCGTCTGTGACACTCACGAAAGCACCGCAAGAATCCTTGATGCGTTCCCTGGCCATTCATTTAACGTGAATTGCCTTGTGACGATAGAAACACCAGACGGAACCGACTTCATAGAAAGAACAGTTCAGCCATTCGCCGGTTCCAGCCTAAAGAAATGGACCTACACAAACAAGTATGTGGTCGTCATTGGCGAAGACGATCATGGACTTTTGCTGGCAAGAAGCTGTGACGCTAAGAACCTGACGATCTGGCGAGTCACAGAACATTGATAATCCCCTTTGCGAGTGCCCCGGCAGTTGAGCTTGTAGCTTGGCTGTCGGGGTTTTTTTATGCGCTGACATAACACTCTCACAAGGGGAAATGAAGTGAAACAACTACCGAACGAAAAGAACCCACTCAGCCTCGTCGAGGAATCCTGGGAAGAGCAGCGAGCGGCCAAAAGGTATAACCCGGCAATGGTTGCTTGCTGGCGGTGGAAACGAAAAGACTACCGCATGACGGTCGGCGCTGGTCGATCGGACGACATTTCCTTCTTTATCGAAGGCAATGAAATGATCTGCGTGTCGATCAACTACCAGCTCGACTACGTGGGAATCCAAGTCTACAGCATGGAACATGAAGATGACCTTGCGGAGTTGTTCCTGCAAGGTGACGAGCAGATCAAGGAAATCCTGGGAAGGGATTGGGAGAATCGGACGCCAAGGCATGTCGCAAGAGTGCTCTGGAGTCATTTGTCCCAGTGCGTATGACCAAACACAGCTCATCTGCGGATGGGCTGCATTGGTGTTACTCACTCGAAAAGGGAAGCAAAATGAGCGGCAAAACTGACTACCCAGGCATCGACTATGGCATGGGCCAAACCAACGTCGACAAGGAAACCGGCATTCGCTATGGCGTAATCAGCCAAAACAAAGTCTCTAGCTTCGCGCTGGATGACTTCATGACGGACGGTAAAGATCTGTCCTACCAAGCATGGAAAGACGATGTGATCGCTGCGATTCTGTCAGCGCTTGGCGATGCACTGGAAGACTACACCTACAAGGAAATGACACACGAGATCGCCGAAAGGATCTTTGATGACTTGGATGACAATGACGATCTCCAGTACGAAAGCAACGGAGAATCGTCGTATCTCCTGGAAGAAGACGGCTTGACAGCGCAGCTCTGCACTGACGGCGACATCATGGTCCTCAAGAGCGAATTCTACACCTTCGCTCAATTCTGCTCGCCATGTGCTCCTGGCGCCGGTTATCTGGCAAGTCCATGCGAAAGCGGGCCGAAAACCTACTGCCTCGGAGAAGACTGGTTTGACCAGTACTCGCCATGCCCCTACCCGATTTACTTGGTGAAGACTGGAGAATTGGTCTATTCGCCTTAATTTTAGACACCTGGTTGACACTTTTGTCACCAGCGTTTGGGTTGGTTAAGTAGTCCCAACCGCCGTTCACTTGCGAGTGAGCGGTCTTGGTTTTACTTTTGAACTCTAAAAGGAAAGCAGCAATGGGAGACAGAGCAAACGTCGTCATCCAGACCGGAAACACGCTGGATGATTCTGTGTGGATCTACACGCACTGGCATGGACATGATCTTCCTGGAATGGTGGCCACCGCACTTGCATCTGGTGCCGCAAGAGGACGCTGGGGAGATCCGCCTTACCTATGCCGAATCCTGATTGACAGGATAATTCCTGATCATGAAGGATCAACCGGATGGGGCATTTCCCATGGAATGGGAGACAACTCATACAACATTCTTGTCGTCAATATCCCCAGCCAGAAGGTATTCCTAGTGGACTGGGATCGCAGCGCCTGGGACATCAAGCGAGATTCAGAACCACTCATTGAATGGACCTTCGAGGAGTTTGCATCGCTCGATTCTGAAGATCTTGACATGACAAAACTGAGCGAGATTGTTTCACAAAAGTAGCTCCAGCCTTCGCTCTCCTGCGGGAGGGCGACACTGGTTTTACTTCTCAAAAAAGGGGAAAGCAAATGAGCAAGCATAGCCTTGGGTTGTTCCTGGAAGCACAGGAAAGCCCCGAAAACTTTGACTGGTTCGTCTACGACAAAGATCGAGACCAGTACCACAAAGTCAAGTACATCGAAGACTGGTGCGGATTCGACAACCAGTTCTGGCTGTTCGGTCGTGAATATGGCCCTGAAGCAGTCGTTAGCTGCGGCGGTGAATCATCTGGACACGAAGCCTGGCTTGATGAACTCACTCCGATCCCGCAAGACGAAGTTCATGAGGCATACAACGCTTTCGACAAGCTTCTTGAACACATGCAGTCCAATGGTCACGAGAACACAAAGCAGCTGCGAAGCTTCTGCAACCGCTGGTGCAAGTTTTTCTTTGAAATGGAGAACGCTGATCTCTATGGGCCATGGGAACTCGACGAATCCTACCAGTACCAATCAAACGCCACCGACACTGGAATCGTCAACGTCGGACACTACGAATGGATGCGGCAAGTGTCGCCTGAAGAGCTGTTCTTTCAGCCTAAGTGACCCCAAACCCCATTCTCCTGCGGGAGGGTGGTCTTGGTGTTTCTTTACTCGCATGGGAAAGCAAAATCATGCAAACAGCAACGGACGCTCGCAAAGAGGAAGAAAAGCGAATCATTCAGGAACTGCGCAACCAACGAAAGTAAGACAAGACACCAGAAAGGGCCGCGATATGGAAGAGAAAAAGACTCCCAAGAAAAGGGGCAACCCAAAACATGCAACCGTCAAGAAAGCTCGCGAAAAAGATGACTGGTATATCAGTCCATCAAAGATTCGAGAGCTAAGACCAGGTGAGGCAACAATTGTTGGCCCATGCAAGCCACATGCAATCACTGCACTGGCTAGATCGGCGCACCTGTCGGTTGGCCAAAGGCAATTACTTGTTGTCGACCCAAAAAGCCTAAAGACAAGAAAGATGTTCCTCGTCTGGATTCGGGAGGATAGTGAATGAGTTGGATAAAAATTGAATCGCGAACTCCCGAAATCAAGTACGACATGGGGATTGGCGAAAGCGATGATGTTTTGATTGTCCATGGAGGGGTAATCAGCGTTGGGTATCTCTACTGCATCGAAGGCGACGATGACCCGCCATACTGGAAACTCCAAGGAAGGGATGGATACATGGCAGAAAACGTCACCCACTGGATGCCGCTTCCAGAAAAGCCGCACGAGTAGCACCAGACACCATTCATCTGCGGATGGGTGGCACTGGCATTACTTAACTCGAAAAGGGAAAGCAAATGGAAATCGACGTGACTCACATGGTCAACGAACGGCAGGAAATGTGCCTGCTGTCTGGATCCCAAGCGGAATGGGGAGGCGATGCAGCAAAGTTTACCTGGGACAACTCGCAGCGCTACGCTGAACTGCATCCACTGATCGACACCGACGAAAAGCACGCTGCAGCTGTTGAATACTTTGAAGGGTTCGGCGCCTGGGATGACCTCGACAAGTGGCCGCGAGAGGAAATCAACGCACTGGCCACACAGCATGTCGCTGGAAGCCTCCGAGAATACGAACTCTATGCCGACGACGAAGGCGACCTCGACTGGGATGAAATCGAGAAATCACAGCAGGAAGGCCGGATCAACTCCGACATCTTCCGTGGAGACGACGGAAAATTCTACTTCTACATGGGGACCTAGTCGTGCGCCGATACCTCATTCCACCGAAGATTCTTTTTCTCGCTGTCGCAAACGGCTATCGATTGTGGCCAGCAAGAGATGGGAGGGGATGGCTGACTGTTTTCAAAGATGGTCGGGACTTCTGTACTATTCTCGACACTTGCTCAGAGGAGGACGCTCTAAAAATTTTAGGTTGCTAGTTGACACGTTTGTCAACGGCGTTTGGGTTGGTTAAGTGGGTCCAAACCTCGCTCACTCGGGAAGTGGGCGATCTTGGTTTCACTACTCGAAGAAAAGGGAAAGAAAATGGGAACAAGACACCTGACGTGCGTTCTTGTCGACGACAAAATCCGAGTCGCGCAGTATGGCCAATGGGATGGATATCCAGATGGTGCTGGGTCGCATTGCTGCAACTTCATCAAAGAAAACGACATGGGCTCATTTGCAGAAAAGGTTCGGCAAACAACAGAGCTTTCCGATGACGAAATTGAAGATCGGTGGAGGGAGTGTGGCGCCGACGGCAGCGGATTTGTCAACATGGAAGTGTCTGATGACTTTGAAAAGAAATACCCTCAGCTTCACAGGAATTGCGGCGCTAACATCCTTGACCTCATTGCCATTGGTGTCACCGAAGTGTCGCTGTCAACAGAATTCGCGGCTGACTCGCTGTTTTGCGAGTGGGTGTGGCTGTTGAACCTCGACAACCAAACACTGGAAGTCTACGAGGGGTTCCAGAAATCGCCACACGAAAAAGGCCGATTCCATTCGTTGGAGTCACGCGACACCCACAGCGGCGGAACCTACTACCCGGTCGCACTGACTCACGTAATTCCGTTTGACGAAATTAAAGCAAACGGAAAACAGTCGCTCCTTGATCTGTACCAGGAAGCCGAAGCCGAGTGACCCCAAAAACGGCTCTTCTGCGGAAGGGTCGCATTGGTTTCACTACTCGTACTGGGAAAGCAAAAATGAACCCTCGAATCTATGTAGGATGCCTTGCCGCATACAACAACGGCAAGCTCCACGGCGAATGGATCGACGCCGATCAAGACGCCGACGACATTCGCGAAGAAATCAGGGAGATACTCCAATCATCCCCTGAATCTCAGCACGAATGTCACGACGAAGAATGTGGCTACAAGGGTCAGTGCGATGAAGATGGCACATGCCCAGAATGCGGCGAAGATTGGCGCATCGCAGAAGAGTGGGCCATCCATGACTACGAAGAGTTCGGCGGCATAAAGATCTCTGAATACGAAGACATCGATGTCGTTGCTCGCCTCGGAAATGTCTTGTCCGAGCTGGATGACGAAGATGCCGAAGGATTCTCTGCTTGGTACGACAACGAGGGCGATTCTGACAGCGATTCGCTGCTGGATGACTTTCGCGAAAAATATCGCGGCTGCTGGCGGTCGATTGACGAGTACGCAGAAAACTTCTGTGAAGACACAGGAATGCTCAGCGATGTCCACGACAGCATGAAGCATTACATCAACTATGAAGCAATGGCCAATGACTGGGAAATGGGCGGCGATATCTGGACTCACGAAGGTGAGCATGGAGTCCACGTCTTCGACAACCACTAAAAGACTAAGTATGCCAAACGGCGCTCATCTGCGGATGGGCGCTATTGGGTTTACTTTACTCGCAGGAGGAAAAGCACAGTGTTTGGAGCAATCAGAAGATACTTTCGCATGAGAAAGCTGAAAAGGCTTCTCAAGATCTACGCAGAACAGTGCGACTGGGATCCAGAAACCATCGCAAACGGAATTTATGTTTCGCTTGCAGATGAAGGCAAGTCGGCAACCATTGAGAAGCGAGGCGAAAAGTCCTATTTAGTCACATGGGACACAGCAAAGCTAAGCGTTGAGAGGCGAGACGGAAAGCTTGCAATTGGTTCCAAGTGATTGCAGCAGCGCTCTCCTGCTGGAGGGCGAGACTGTTGTCACTTTACTCTAGCTATCGGGAAAGCAAATGTCCGAAGAATTCAAGGTCAACGACCTCACTGTGCGCATCGAACAAGACCAGGACCCACTAAACCCACGGGAAGAATGGGATTGTCATGTTGGCACCATGGTGTGCTGGCATCGACGTTACAACCTTGGAGACAAGCACGACCTCAAAGACAGCGGCGAGTTGTACGCCAGCCTATTTGATTCATGCGAACCAACGGACGAAGAGATTCGCGAGGTGCTCTCTGTCATCATCAAGAGCGAGGAAGGACAGCAAGACTACTGCCAGTTCTTCCAAAACTCTCGTGGGTGGCAAAGCAAGCTTGACACACGGCGAGACTTTGTGCGGGAATACGCAGCGAACTGGGAGTACATCCCGCAAGAAGTCAAGCATGCCATCTCCGAAGTGGTTCTGAGCTACCACACCATCCTCCCACTGTACCTCTACGATCACAGCGGGATCACCATGAACACCTCGGGATTCATGTGCGGCTGGGATTCAGGGCAAGTTGGGTACATTTACGTGTCCCACAAGAAACTTGCAAAAGAATGGGGCCAGGGGATCGACGAACCTGTTGTTCGGCGCGACACACAGGAAATCCTGTCACCAAGCCTGCGAGAATACGCAGTGGATATCCTCAAGAGCGAAGTCGAAGTCTACGACCAGTATCTGACCGGGGATATCTGGGGATACGTCATCGAAGACGAAGAAGGCAATCACATCGACTCCTGCTGGAGCATGCTTGGCCGCGAATACTGCGAAGAAGAGGCAAAATCGCAGGCAGAATGGTTCTCGCAAGAGCAAAATCGCCCAACGTACTGCATTTGACGCGAACTGATACCTGAAAGTACAATACCGTCTTGCTTTCCCGCCCCGTACTTGCTGGCTTGTCGCTGGCGGGTGCGGGGCTTTTTTTGTTGGTGGACACTTACCTAAATCGCGGAGAGTGGAATGATTGATCGAGAGAAAGCAAAAAGCATCGGCATGTCCGACGAGGACGCCAACGTAATCATCTGCTGGAACAATGAAGCAACACAAGCGTTTGTTGATGCGGACGACTTCAAGAAGATGGCCGAGCGCTGCTCCAGGTACTCCTCAATCGAAGGCGCCGACAAGGATACGGCAAAGCAAGCCCAATCCAGCCTTTTTGAAATGAGCAGATTGGCAATGGATAGGTACTCTGAAATCAGCGATCGCATTCAAGCATTTGAGCCATTTCGAGAGTATTGCCGAAAATTTGGCAAAGTCGAGATGATCGATGGAGAGGAAGTTTTCCATCCCAGTAAAGGTGTTTTTGACTGATCGATGCGCCGCCTGCGCATATAACAAAGAGAGAGGAGAGAGTTTTTGGGAATTTTCTCCTTGACTTGATTGCCAAAGACCGCAACAATTGCCACGTCGTGAGGAAGTTGGTCGGGATCATACTCGAACTTGTAGTTGCGGTTTTTGTCTACCAAGGGTGGTTCAAGGTGAGAGAAATCACAGAGGCCGAAAAGGCCAAGATGCGTGAGTACCGAAGAGAGTGGCTCAAGATCGGATTGTTTCCCGAAGAAACCGACTGGGGGAAGTCTGAAGAAATCATCGGAGAGATCTACAAGGCGCAAGGAAAAGACGTGCCTGTGTTCGTACACTCCAGAAGCCCAATCGAATCGACCATTTATCGGCATGCATGCTGGTTCTGCTGGGACGAAGACATTGACGGACTGCCTCCGCTGAAGGAACTGTCCAAAATCTTCAAGGCACATCACCACGCTGGACCTCGTGACATTGGCGAAGAGAACTACCCGAAGATCACGCCGGGCGAGCAGTTCTCCGCATACGACAACACACACCACGATCAACTGCGGCTTGATATCGCCGCAATGGTGACAGAATCTGCCACCAAAAGCAAGAAGAAGATCAAGGATGGGATCAACGCACGCATGTTCGACAAAGAGAAGCAGCGAGAGTCATGCTCATGCTTGCTGTCGAACGCATTCTGGGGTCAGCACGAATGGTGGATCCCTTACTACCTGTTCCCGGAACAATACCTCGAAGTCAAGTACGAGGAGAAGGAAAGCACAATGCTGCACCTTTGGGCTCGTCTGGCGAAGGTATGCGGATGGTGGTCTGGATATGACGACATCGCGTTCATCATGGATCGACCGAAGAAACAAAATCTCACCGAAGACTTCATCGGAGACTGCGACCACGATGCGGTTATCGAATACGGAGATGGTTTTCGGTTCTACATGATCGATGGGCGCCGCGTTGACGAACAGCTGGTGATGCGGCCAGAGACGCAAACGATCAAGCAAATCAACAACGAACAAGATCAAGACGTTCGCTCAATGCGGATCGAAAGGTTTGGCTGGCCGCGATACCTGAAAGAGTGCGGCGCCACGACAGTCGATTCTCGCAAGAACGACGTGGAGAACCAAATGGAGACGCTGATGCGAACGCCGACAGGCGATCAGCGACTTCTTGTTACTTGCCCGACAAAACGCATGTTCGCGCTTGGTGTTCCGCCAAATGTGCGTACGTGCGAGGAAGCGCAGAAGTGGCTCGCTGGCGAGGCTGCTAATGCAAATGTGATCGCCAGAACCTAGTAACCAGGCAGCGATCGAGCCTGGGTCTTTTACTCTTTAGGAGAACATTCCTATGTCGACAGAAGCATTGGCCGCAAGCGAAGTGGTCAACAAAATGCAGAGCCACCTGGAAGACTGCAATCCAGGCATGCCCGCTGCATTTACTGAAGCATGTGTCACGAACGACGCGATCTGGCAAGGCGACCTGTGCCTGAAGATTGTGCATCACCCCGGCGCCGCGCACAGCCTGGAAAGCGCAATCCCAGACAATTACAAGAAGGTTGAGTCGCCGAAAGACGAAGATCGCCAACTCGTTCCCGAGGGCGGCGAAGGATCGCGGCACAAGCTGCAGAGCCTCAAAGGCGTCGAAATCTACCGGCCTGACGGCTGGGGAGTCGACGAAGAAATGCTTAGCGGCCCGATTTTCGTATTGAGCAGCCCCGGAGTTGTCGAGCACCCCAAGCACGGCAACGTCACCATCCCCGCTGGATTCGCAGTTCGCTGCAGCTACCAGCGCGAGTACGACGAAGAGCAGAAGCGCGAGCGACGAGCCCGCGACTAACCTAAACTGCTCCACGGACGTATGAAGTAGGCAACCAACGGGGCATTGTTATTCACAGTGCCCCGTTTTTTTGGTTTGTGGCATGGATGAAAACCATAAAAAATTCCTAAAACACCTGGACTCTAGTGTTGATGGGGTCCTTTGGGCAGCAAAGTGGCTTATTGGGAAGGGATACGATGTCACCCTGAGGCCAGCAAGCAGGGCGCCGTCAAGGAAGGACTGGAAAGATCATGCCGATGGAGGTGATATCTTCATCCAGCAAAGGGTAGAGGTTAAGCACCTTGGCGTCAGTTTTAGTGGCCGAGACGACTGGCCATTCGGAAGTAAATTCATTGTCTGCGCAAAGCATTCCTTTGACATGGCAAACCCAAAGCCGCTGGCATATATGATCGTCAGCGCCGACAAGGCATGCATTGCATTTGTGAAATCAGAAACAAGCAATCACTGGCAGGTTGAAACGCGAACAGACAGTCGGTACGACTCTGTCACGCAAGAGTTTTATCTGTCACCACTTGAGTATGTAAGCTTTGTCCCGGCATCTGATTGAAAACAATTGGACGAGCAAGAGAAGTTTTTGCTAACACATAACAATCGAGCGCAAGAACAAGAGAAGTACCGACCTCGCACCCCAGCGCGGGTGGGAAAATTCAGTTATAGGAACCGGAGAACATGAAAGATCCAAACGTAATCTACCCCGAAGGTTTCGATGTGGCTGAAGCCTGGAATGGATGCCTGGACTGGGTTGATCAGCATGGCGAAGGAAGTCTCGCAGCAGCGTTTGGAGCGGACCCAGGATGTTGCCATTGCCCAGTATGCAGGGCCGACTACTGGGCGTGGGGCCAAGTCATCAAGTGCGAGTGTGGATTTGTTTTTCCGACTAACTGGTGGGCGAGCTATTCCGAGGGATGTAACGACGGGGCAAAATTCCGTGTGAGCGGCGAGCAATCATGGTTGATGAAAGAGCGGCAGCGAGATCCGTATTACCGGGAAGGATTTAATTCTCAGTCGCCAGACCCAGCGTGGGAGTCGAAAGACAAAGTTGACTGGGCTTCAGTTGCAGTAGCGTCGGTCGATGACTTTTTGCGACCAAGCCATCATGCGTGTAAGCGTTGCGGCGTTACCAAGGAGGAAGGCAGGCAGAACAGCCCAACAAAGCTTTGTATCAAATGCGAGACTGAGACGGAGTGTCGCCACCGCTGCTCGATGATGAAGGAGTGCTGTAAAGCTGGGGTTGTGTTCGAGAAGCTGCGTGAGCGTAGACAAGAGGGCGAGTCGCTGCCGTGTTACTGGGTAGAAGGCATGAAGCCCATGAATTGTGCCAGCTTCGATCCTGTGACAGCGAAGGAGTCAGCGGAGGATGACGAAGAAATCCAGCGGACGATTGCTCGATTCATGACCGCTGGAGCAGTTATCGCTGAAGTGAAGAAAGAGCACAAAGGCAGGAACTGGACGGGAACCAAGGATTGCCCAGTCTGCGGCGGCAAACTGCACATGAGCCATGCCGCGTGCAATGGTCATGTTCACGGTCGATGTGAGACTGACGACTGTCTGGCATGGATGGAATGAAACTCATGGCTTGTAAACATCGTGAAGGGGCCTAAGGCGTGTGTGCCACGTCGCGGGAGATTTGGCGAGCGGTAGACCATGGGGAGCACCGCCGATTAGCCGAAAGCCCATGGACCGCGGCCCCGTAAGTGCAGGGAACGACGCCGCATCTAGTCGTGACAGCCGGAGAGACGGCATTTCACCTCATAATGAAGTAACGCACGAAAAGGGCAAAATGATGGCACGAGAGCCAGAGGTTTTCCGGTCCAAATGGCCGGAAGGAATTAAGGAAGGCGA